>NZ_JBEZKJ010000051.1:0-59590 GCF_040651675.1 Streptomyces sp. NPDC048415
CTCTACCCCCCGCCCCGGGGGGGTTTTTGTGGTGGTGGCGCCCGGTTTGGGCCGCCGGGGGGGGGTGTTTGGTGGGGGGTGGCGGCCCCGGGCGCAGGGCCTCCCGGCCCCTCCTCATGTGCGACAGACCGCAGAGGGAGGCGTTGTCAGTGCCCCGCTCTACTGTGGGCCGGACACAGGATTCCTGGAAATCCTCGACTACAGGAGTGGCCCATGACGACCCTGCCCGACCGGCCGAACACCGCGCTGCTCGTCATCGACGTCCAGAACGGGGTGGTGGACGGCTCCCACAACCGCGACAGCGTGATCGCGCACATCAACACCCTCGCCGACAAGGCCCGCGCGGAGGACGTGCCCGTGATCTGGGTCCAGCACTCCGACGACGACCTGAAGCGGGGCAGCCACAGCTGGCAGTACGTCCCGGAACTGGTCCGCGCCGACTCGGAACCCCTCGTCCACAAGCTCTACGGCGACTCGTTCGAAGACACCGAACTGGAGACGCTGCTCGCCGAGCGCGGCGTGGGCCGACTCCTCGTCACCGGCGCCCAGACGGACGCGTGCATCCGCTCCACCCTCCATGGAGCCCTCACGCGTGGGTACGACGTGACCCTGGTCGCCGACGCCCACACCACGGAGGACCTCACCGCGTACGGCGCTCCGACCCCGGCCCAGGTGATCGCCCACACCAACCTCTACTGGAAGTGGCAGAGCGCCCCCGGGCGCCGCGGGGGCACCGTCGACACGGCGGACGTCACGTTCACGGCGGTCGGCACGGACTGAGCCGCCGGAAGCTGCTGCCACGGAGGCCGGCCCTACTTGCCGCAGAACTCCGCCTGGATCACCGCATCGCTGTCCCCGGACCAGTCACCGTTGAAATTCAAGGAGAGGGAGTGCCGGCCGTCGGCCGTCGTCACGGCGGAGGACGTCGAGCCGTGGATGCCGCCGTCGTGGCCCCAGACGTGGACCCCGCAGCTCAGCGTGCGGTCGATGAGGCCCAGGCCGTAGCCGGCGTTCGGGGCCACACCGTCCTTGACCGTGGTCTTCATCTCGGTGAGCTGCTTGGGCGGCAGGAGCTTGCCCCGCAGCAGGGCGGAGTAGAAGCGGTTCAGGTCCGAGGAGCTGGAGATCATCTCGCCCGCCGAGGATGCCAGGGACGGGTTGAGTTTCGTGACGTCGTACGACGGGCCGGTCGCTGTCTCGGCCAGCTTCGAGTACGCGCGGCTGCTGGGGTGTGGGACGGTGACCCTCGTGCCGGGGACGGACGTGGCGTGCAGGCCCAGCGGCTTGATGACGCGGTCGCGGATCTCCGCCGCGTACGAGTGGCCCGTGACCTTGGTGATCACCATGCCCGCCAGGACGTAGTTCGTGTTCGAGTAGTTCCACGAAGTGCCCGGGGCGAAGTCCGGTTTGTGGGTCATGGCGATCTGTACCAGCTGCTCGGGCGTCTTCGTGTCGTAGCGGTGCTGGAAGAAGCCGTCCTTCAGAAAGTACCTGCGGCCGAAGTCCTCGTCCGCCGTGTAGTTGTAGATGCCGCTGGTGTGGTTGAGGAGCTGGCGGAGGGTGATCCGGCTGCCGTCGTGGCCGTTGCCCCGGACGACACCCGGGAGCCACCTCTCCACCTTGTCGTCCAGCGACAGGCGTCCCTCCGCCTCCAGTTGGAGCAGCACGGTGGAGACGAAGGTCTTCGTGATGCTGCCGACGCGGTAGCGGTCCGAGGTCGAGCGTGGCCGGCCCGTGTCCAGATCGCCCACGCCCGACGTCGCCTTCCAGGTGCCGTGCGTGTCCCTCGCGGTCGCCGTCACCCCGGGCACGCCGTCCTTCACGGCCGCGTCCATCGCCTGCCGGGTGGCGGTGTGGTCGTGGTCCCGTGCGGCGGGCGCCGCCACCGCCGGGCCCGCCAACGTCGCCGCCACCGCCACCGCGGTCGCTGCTACCAGTCCCGTACGAACTGACATGTCTTCCCCCTGTCTACCGATGAGCTGGTCAAGGGGAGGGACCTGAGAAGAGGGAGGACCGTTGCCCGCCCCTGCGGCAGTTGAGCGGCTTTCAGCCCTTCTTGAGGAGCAGCTCCGTGTTGCGGTCCCGTGACGAGCCGGAGAGGTCCGTGCGGGCGCCCGGGGCGTTGAAGGAGAGCTCGCGGTAGAGGGCGGCGAGGCCCGTCTGGGTGAGGTCGGAGAAGTCCGTGGCGTGCGGGGCGGCGGACTCGATGAGGGTGGTGAAGAGGGAGAGCGTGCCGTCCTTGTTGTCCACCAGCTCGATGACGCGGGCGAGTTGGGGGTAGTCGACGTGCGAGGCGGTGCAGATCTCCCAGAAGGAGCGGTTGCCGGGGGCGGCGTGCGGGATGATCTCGTTCTTGTGGGTGTGGCCGTTCACCCAGGCCAGGACGTTGCTGAAGCTCGCGAGGAGCGCGATGACCTCGTCGCCGCCGTGGCGCTTCTCGGCGGGGTGGGCGGGGTCGGCCTGCCTGTTGCGCATGGTCTTGCTGGTGTGATGGCTGAAGACGACGACGTAGGCGTCCTTGTTCTCGCGCAGCGTCTTCTCCAGCCAGCGCAGCTGGGCCGTGCCGATGGAGCCCTCGTAGTGGCCGCCGGGGTCGGTGGTGTCCAGGCTGACGCCGATGACGTCCTCGGCGATGCGGAACGTGTAGTACTGGGTGCCCGCGGCGAGGTTCGCGGAGGAGTAGCCGTGGCCGATGGGGCCGGGGCCGGTGTTCGCCGGGTCGAGGTGTGCCCGGATGTACTCGGCGGGCGTGAAGGGGGCGCGGTTCTCGTCGGGCGTGACCGAGCGCATCTGCCGGGCGTGCGCCTTGAGCAGGTCCCGGAACTCGGTGCCCTTCGGGCTGCTGCCGTCCTTGATGCTCTTGGCCAGGGCGGTGCACTCGGCCGAGGGCAGCGACATCAGCTTCTTGCCGCCGACGGCGAAGTCGGTGAGGTACGAGTCGCCGCGCGAGCCGTAGCAGCCCAGCGGGAGCGCGTCGTGGTTGCCGACGGTGGAGTACCAGGGCAGGCTCAGGCCGGGGCTGCGCAGCTCGCGGATCGCCGCCTCGAGGAAGCCGTCGATACGCGGGAAGCCGAGCTGCTTGTCGGCGTCGCGCAGGGCCGCGTCGGGCTGCCAGTACGTCTTGAGGCCACTGGACTGGACGCCCTCGTAGTGGCGCGGGTCGCCGCTGTTGGGGCTGAGGCGGCCACCGCTCATGACCTTCAGGAACCACTCCAGCTCTGTCTTGGAGTTGTTGTCCGTGTTGTCCCCCGTGGTCATGACGAAGTGCAGCGGGGAGCCGGTGACGGGGGCTCCCCGCAGCGAGTTGACCCGCTCGACGAGCGACACGGCGCCGGCGACGCTGAGGGTCTCGTGCGGACGCCAGGCACTCTTGTTCTGGGCCCGCAGGTACTCCAGGCGCAGCGGGTGCTGGGCGTCGATCAGGTGCAGGTCGGTGAGCTGCACGAACGCGGCGAGCGTGGTGCGCCGCTCGGCCCGGCCGGACTTGGCCGCGGCCAGCTCACCGCGGACGAGCCGCTTCCACCCGGGGCCGTCGCCGAGCCGCCGGTACCCGGTGGAGCCGGAGCGCGGGGCGGCGACGGAGCGCAGGGTGGTGCCGCGCGTGTACGGGACCAGTTCGGCGGGGGCCGGCGGGCTCACCGCGCTGGAGCGGGCGTCGGAGTGCGCGAGGGAGTCGGCGACCGGCGCCTGGCTCGTCGTGGCGGCGTGCGCCGGAGAGCCCGGGCGCAGGGCGAGGCCGATCCCGGCGGAGAGGGACACCGCTCCGGTGGCGGCCAGCAGGGTGCGGCGGTTGAGGGCGGGTACGGCAGCGACAGAGCGTATGCGCGACATGGCGCGGTCTCCCCGAGTGCGAACGCGTCGGCAGTGGTCGCGGGGCGTTCGACTGGCGAACTCCCCGCTCACACTGGATCGTTGGCACCGGGGGTGACCTGCGCGTTAACTGAGCGGCAACGGCCAACGCCGATCACCGTACGTGGATCTTGGACTACCCTGCGCGTCCATGGAGCGCTCCCCGAACGGCCGGAACGCGGTCACTCCGCGTTCATCTGCCGGGGTAGTCAACCCTCACGGGTTGGCCGGCGAGTACTCGGGCGCCGCCCAGCGCAGCGGACTGGCGGCCGGCGTCTCGACGACCTCGGTGACCGTGAAGCGGACGGTCCGCTCTCCGTCGGGGGCGAAGTCCGTGCGGGCCGTGCCCGTGAGCTGGAGCGCCGACCCGGACGCCCAGTCCAGGAAGAGCAGCCCGGCGCGCGGGTCGGCCGCCAGGTTCCCGAGGGTGAGGAACATGGAGTTCCCCGGGTAGTCGCGCCACCGGATCTCATGCGGTGAATCGACGTGCACGAAGCCGGGGTTGCCGCCCCGATGGCTCGCGTCGGCCCCGTGCGCGTGGACCGTGGCAAGGAAGAAGGTGTCGGCACGCTCGATGAACTCCCGTTGGCGAGAAGAGAGTTCTCCACTCAAGCGAGCCACTCCGGGCACCCGCTCGACCGTCTCGTACGACACCCTTTTCTGAAGGTATTTGGGGCAGTTGGCGAAGACCTGGTCGGCCTCGACCGCGAACCCTCGGGGTGTCGGCCGGCTCCGTCCATTGAGGCGCATACGGCGACGGGTGCGCGGGTCGAGTGCGAGGGTGCCGACCGGAGTGCCGTCCGCACAGAGCGCGGCTGCCAGCGGGTCGCCCGCTCCGAGCCCGCCGGCGACCGAGATCTGCCGGGGTCCCGTGGCCCGTACGAAGCCGGGCTCCCCGGTGAGCAGCGAGGCCCGGACCGCGCCGCTTTCCGGGTCCGCGGCGCCCACGATCAGCATCGGCTGGAGTTCGAGGAAGGCGGCGGCCACCGGCCGGATGCCCTGCCCGACGGCCTGCCCCACATGATCGGCGAGGTCGCGGACGCCGACCCGGTCCTGCACGGCGCGCGAGCCCGAGTGGTACGTCATCACGGACCCCGATCTAGAAGAAACCGCAGGTCGGCGCGGAGGCCGACGGTGCCGGTGTGTCCTCGGCCCCGCTCGGCGCGTAGATCTCCAGCCGCGTGCCGTCCGGGTCGTGGAAGAAGATGCCACCCGAGGCCGAGCCCTCGCGGTGGGCGACGACACCCTCGTACGCGAACTCGACGCCATGGACGCGCAGGGCCCTCTCGTACTCCCTGACCTGCTCGACGGAGTCGACCTCGAGGGCGAGGTGGTGCAGGCCGGCGCGACCCTTGTCGTACGAGCTCTGCGCCTGCTGCCAGAGCGTGAGCACAGGGCGGCCGGCGTCTCCGAGGAAGGCGTACCGCCGCTCTTCCTCCTTGCCCTGGCCGATCACGCCGAAGCCCAGCAGGTCGCGGTAGAAGGCGAGCGAGCGGTCGAGGTCGGTGACGTTCAGGCCGATGTGGCCGGTGCGCGGAGTCATGACAGTCCCCTCAGTCGATGGCGGCCCCATGGAGGAGGCTAACCCCTGTCTGTGACATTAGAGGTTAGAATCGGAGGGCGCAACCAGTCACATACTCTTGACCGGTTAGCAGCGAAGGGAGCCCCACCATGTCCGCCGTCCGTGACCCCCGCCCGCTCACCGGCGAGCCGGTCTCGCTCGACCTGCTCAACACCCGCTGGAACCGCGAGGGAGTGGTGCAGGACCTGCTGACGGACACCGATGGGCTGGCCGTGTGGCTGGCGGGCAACGGGCTGGACTTCCCGGCCGACGACACCGTTCTGCGGCACACGCTCCAGGCCCGCGACGCGCTGCGCTCCGCCGTCGACGGCTCCCTCGCCGAAGGCGCCGCCCGCGTCGACGCCGTCCTCGCGCACGGGTGCGTCCGCGTGACGCTGACCGACCGGGGTCCGGGCGAGAGCGCCGAGTTCGACGACCCGTCCTGGGGGCCGGCCTGGCTCGCCGCCCGCGACTATCTGAAGCTGCTGAGCGCCGCCCCCGACCGCATCCGCCGCTGCGCCCACGACACCTGCATCCTGCACTTCTTCGACACCTCACGGAACGGCACCCGCCGCTGGTGCTCCATGGCGGCGTGCGGTAACCGCGCGAAGGCGTCCCGCCACTACGCGCGTACGAAGGAGTTCTGAGCCTTCGCACATGTCATGGCATACACCGGCATAACCGGCGTGGCGCATGGCGGAATTACGCCATGCGTCCATCCCGTCCCGGTCAACTCTCCCCAAACAACTGCCCCTTAGGTAAAGCTGAGCGGTCATCCGGGTCCACATACCGGACTGATGCGATCGGGCCCCGGAGGAACGTCGGGGCCGGTCGCTCCTCGCTCGTTCCTTTACCTACAAGGGATGCAGATGACCTCCGACCCTCAGCGCGCTCCGATATCGGGCGCGAGACGCGTGGCCCGCATAGCCGTGGCCGCGGGCCTGGTGGCCGCGCTCTCCGCGGCCGGGCCGATACCCATGGCCTTCTCCGCGAACGCGAACGGGAGCGCGACGGCCGACACCCCGGCCACCGACCCCGGCACCAAGTCCGCCGCCGCCAAGCTCGGTTCGACCGACGCCGACCTTCTCGCCGAGGCCAAGGCCAACGGCGACAAGAACGTCACGATGATGATCGCCACCGCTCCGGGCCAGACCGAGCAGGTCGCCAAGGAGCTGGACGCGGTCAAGGGCGGCTCCGTGGGCCGCACCTACGACAAGCTCGGCTACGTCCGCGCCACCGTCCCGACCGGCAGGGCCGACTCGGCCATCGCCGCCGCCGCGAAGCTGTCCTCGGTGCACGGGATCGACCTGCGCCAGGAGATCGCGCTGGACGACCCGACGCCGAGCGCCGACACGGCGAAGAGTGCCAACAACGCCTCCACGGCCGCCACGTACTCGGGTCCGAGCAAGAACACCCCCGCCGAGAACCCGTACAACCCGTCCTTCGAGACGGGCGCCGTCGACTTCGTGAAGGACCACCCGAAGGCGGACGGCCGGGGTATCACCATCGGCATCCTCGACTCCGGCGTGGACCTCGGCCACCCCGCGCTGCAGAAGACCACCACCGGCGAGCGCAAGATCGTCGACTGGGTCACCTCCACCGACCCGATCGCGGACGGCGACGCCACCTGGCGCCCGATGGTCACGGCGGTGTCCGGGCCCACCTTCACCTACAGCGGCAAGACGTGGGTGGCGCCTTCGGGCTCGTACGAGATCAGCACGTTCAAGGAGTCCGCGACCACGGGCGGCGACGCCAAGGGCGACGCGAACCGGGACGGCGACACCACCGACTCCTGGGGTGTGCTCTACGACGCCACGGCCGGCACCGTCACCGTCGACCTGAACAACAACAACGACTTCACCGACGACACGCCGATGAAGCCGTACAAGGACGGCTACCAGATCGGCTACTTCGGCACCGACGACCCGACGACCGACGTCGTCGAGCGCCAGCCGTTCGTCGTGGAGATCCGCAAGGACGTCCCGATGGACCCGTACGGCGGGTCCTGGGTCGGCAAGAAGGCCGACTTCGTCAACATCGGCGTCATCGAGTCCGAGCACGGCACGCACGTCGCGGGCATCACCTCCGCGAACGGCCTGTTCGGCGGCAAGATGAACGGCGCGGCCCCGGGCGCGAAGATCGTCTCCTCGCGGGCCTGCACCTGGAGCGGCGGCTGCACCAACGTCGCGCTCACCGAGGGCATGATCGACCTCGTCGCCAACCGCGGCGTCGACATCGTCAACATGTCCATCGGCGGTCTGCCCGCGCTCAACGACGGCAACAACGCGCGCTCCGAGCTCTACACGCGTCTCATCGACACCTACGGCGTCCAGCTGGTGATCTCCGCGGGCAACTCGGGCCCCGGCGCCAACACCATCGGCGACCCGGGCCTGGCCGACAAGGTCATCTCGGTCGGCGCGGCCATCTCCAAGGAGACCTGGGCGTCGAACTACGGCTCGCAGGTGGAGAAGACGTACGCGCTGCTGCCCTTCTCCTCGCGCGGCCCGCGGGAGGACGGCGGCTTCACGCCGACGCTGACCGCGCCCGGCGCCTCCATCAACTCCACGCAGACCTGGCTGCCGGGCTCCCCGGTCGCCGAGGCGGGCTACTCGCTGCCGGCCGGCTACTCGATGCTGCAGGGCACCTCGATGGCGTCCCCGCAGGCCGCGGGCGCCTCGGCGCTGCTGCTGAGCGCCGCCAAGCAGAAGGGCATCGAGCTGAAGCCCGCCACCCTGCGCACGGCGCTGACCTCGACCGCCGACCACATCACGGGTGTGCAGGCGTACGCGGAGGGTGCGGGCCTCATCAACATCGGGGACGCCTGGGACTCCATCAAGGACGGCGCCTCCGCCCACGACTACACCGTGAAGGCGCCGGTCGACACCGCGATCGACTACGCGCTGAAGACGCCGGGATTCGGCACGGGCCTGTACGACCGAGAGGGCGGGCTCAAGGCCGGTGACAAGAAGACGTACGACATCACGATCACCCGTACGTCCGGCGCCGACCGCGCGATCCGTCACGAGCTGTACTTCGAGAACAACGCCGCCGGCACCTTCAAGATCGTCGGCTCGGACGAGGTCAAGCTGCCGCTGAACCAGCCGGTGACCGTCAAGGTCCAGGCCGCGCCCAGGTCAGCCGGTCTCAAGAGCGCGATCCTCGAGGTCGACGACCCGAAGACCGAAGGCGTCGACAAGCAGATCCTGTCGACCGTCGTCGTCTCGGCCCCGGTCAAGTACACCTACTCGGCGTCGAGTTCGGTGCAGCGCAACAGCAGCCAGTCGTACTTCGTCACCGTCCCCGAGGGCGCCAAGTCCCTCGAGGTCGCCATCGGCGGGCTGAAGGACAAGAGCCAGACCCGGTTCATCGCGATCCACCCGTACGGCGTTCCGGTCGACAACACCGGGACCCCCTACTGCTACCCGAACTACCTCGACGGCAACGGCTGCAAGCCCGACGTGCGCTCCTACGCGGACCCGCAGGCCGGCGTCTGGGAGATCGAGGTCGAGTCGCGCCGTACGTCGCCGCTGCTCGACAACCCGTACAAGCTCGACGTCTCGGTGCTCGGCGCGGCCTTCGACCCGGCCGTCGTGACCGTCCCCGAGGCCAAGGTCGGTACCCCGGCCACCGCCTCCTGGAAGGTGACGAACAACTACGCCGCGCTGGAGGGCACCCTGAAGGGCGGCCCGCTCGGCTCCGCGAAGAACGCGCGGCCGACCATCGCCCAGGGCGCGACGCAGACCACCACGGTCGAGGTGCCCGCGGGCGCCACGTCGCTGAACGTCGTCATCGGCAATGTGTCGGACACGGCGGCCGACCTCGACCTGACGGTGAAGAACGCCGCCGGGACCGTCGTCGGCTCGTCCGCGGACGGTGACTCCGAGGAAGCCGTCTCCCTCGCCTCGCCCGCCGCCGGGACGTACACGATCGAGGTCGCGGGCTACTCGGTCCCGTCCGGCTCGACCGCGTACGACTACCAGGACGTGTTCTTCTCGTCCGCGCTCGGCACGGTCACGGTCGACCAGTCCGCGCCGGTGACGCTCGGCACGGGCGACTCGGCGACGGTGTCCGGCTCGGTCACCGCCGCCGCGGCGGCGCCCGAGGGACGCGAGTTCTTCGGCCAGGTCCAGCTGGTGAACGCGCGCGGCACGGTCGCGGGCATCGGCAGCGTGAAGATCGAGAAGGTCACCCCGTAACTGCTTCTACGGTGGTGGGGCGGGCGTCCGGGAACGGGCGCCCGCCCTTTCTCCTGCTCCTGCTCCTGCTCCTGCTCCTGCTCCTGCTCCTGCTCATTTACAGGCCAGGCCCGCCGCCTGAGGCAGCGCCTTGAGGATCCACTCCCGGTCGCGGGCGATGTCCTTCTCCGCCGTGACCCATCGGTCGGGCATCGCCGCGCCGGTCCTGATGCCGACGAGTGCGTGCTGTCCCTTGTGCGGGCGCGGGTCCATCACCGTGTCCATCACGAAGGTGACCTGGTCCTTCCCCTTCGCCGGCTTGTAGGCGCGGTCCACGTGGAGGGTGATCCGGTCCTGCTCCGCGCCGGGCACCGGCTCGACCTCGGTGACGGTGCCCTCCACGACGAGCCGGGCGCACGCGAGGTAGCCCGGGCCCTCGACCGAGGAGCCGCCGCCGCTGCCCGCCTTGGACGACGCCGCGTCGTTGCTCCCGCCGACGCCCCCGCCCTGCGCGATCAGCCAGCCCATCCCGACGATCCCCGAGGCGACCACGGCCGCGGCCAGGCTGCCCAGGGTGACGGCGAGCGCGCCCGGATGCCGGGAGCGCTTCTTGGGGGCGCCCGCGGGACGCCGGTTCCTGGCCTTCCGGGGCTTACGGGCCGGGCGGGCGGGCTCGGTCACCTTCCCGGCGTCCGCCAGCGCGTCCCCGATGACCGACAGCTGCTCCCGCAGCAGCGCCACATCCGCCGCCGCGGCACGGTGGCGCGCCATGAACTCGGCGTCGGCGCGGGCCTGGTCCGTCAGCGGCTCGTCCGTGATCGCGGCCATGAGCGCGTCGGCGACCGGATTGCCCTCGTACTCGGCCACGTCACACCACCTCGTCCTCGTGCAGGCGGGCGCGCAACGCGTTGACCGCCGTGTGCAGCCTGCTCTTGACCGTGCCCTCCGGGATGCCGAGCTCCTCGGCGATCCCGCGCACGGGCAGATCGGCGAAGAAGCGCAGCACGAGGACCTGGCGCTGGGCGTCGGGCAGTTCGTCCAGGCCCTGCGCGACGGCCAGCGACAGCACGCTGGAGTCCTCGCCGGAGGGGTGTTCCAGCTGCCGCAGCGAGGCAAGACGTTCCCCGAGGCGCTCCTGGCGGCGCTTGGCCCGGTGCCAGTCCATCGCCAGGTTCGAGGCGACGACCGCCGCCCACGCGGACACGTCGCGAGGCGCCTCGTCGCCCTTCGCCGCCCGCTCCAGCAGCCGCAGGCGAACCTGCTGCACCCCGTCCGGCAGGTCCGCCTGCGGTACGCCGCCGAGCGCGAGCACCGCCCGCACCCGGCGCTCCTGCGCCACGTCCAGGGGATCGTCCGCTCCCTCGACGCGGCGGGCCTTTCTGCGCAGCACAGCCACCCCTCCCCTCCCGCGTTTCCTCTACGACGCCGGTGCGGGCCAAAACGTTCGGCCCGCCGCGGCGGAGTTTCACGGCCCCGGCATGGAGTCGTACGTCACACCGGTCCCGGCACGATCCGGTGCTCGGCGTGCGTGACCGGTGCGGCCGATCCGTACGGATTCCGGTTCCTGGCCGCCGCAGGGGGGATTTCTTCGGACCGGCACCGGCTGCCGCTGGACGATCGGGGCCCGGGGCAGGTCGGTCCGGCGTCCCATTCCTCGGGCGGCGCGGGGAAAGGATTGGACACGTGGGCACGGGTCAGACGCATCATGGAAACGCTGGACCACGTAAAACGCACGCAAAGGGAGTCGCCGTGAGGGTCGGAATCGTCGGAGCCACCGGTCAGGTCGGCACAGTCATGCGCAGGATCCTGGTCGAGCGGGCCTTCCCGGTCGACGAGCTGCGCCTGTTCGCCTCGGCCCGCTCGGCCGGCACGGTGCTCGACGGTGTGACGGTGGAGGACGCCGCCACGGCCGACTACACGGGCCTGGACATCGTGATCTTCTCCGCGGGCGGCGCCACCTCCAAGGCGCTGGCCGAGAAGGTCGCCTCGCAGGGCGCGGTCGTGATCGACAACTCATCCGCCTGGCGCAAGGACCCGGACGTACCCCTGGTGGTCTCCGAGGTGAACCCGCACGCGATCGCCGACCGGCCCAAGGGCATCATCGCCAACCCGAACTGCACGACGATGGCCGCGATGCCGGTGCTGAAGCCGCTGCACGAGGAGGCGGGTCTCGAGGCGCTCGTCGTCGCCACCTACCAGGCGGTGTCCGGCTCCGGTGTCGCGGGCGTGGCCGAGCTGCACGGGCAGGCCCTGAAGGTCGTCGCCGACGCCGACAAGCTCACCCACGACGGCGCGGCGGTCGACTTCCCCGAGCCGCAGGTCTACAAGCGTCCCATCGCCTTCAACGTGCTCCCGCTCGCCGGCTCCATCGTCGAGGACGGTCTGCACGAGACGGACGAGGAGCAGAAGCTCCGCAACGAGTCCCGCAAGATCCTGGAGATCCCGGCCCTCAAGGTCTCCGGCACCTGCGTCCGCGTCCCCGTCTTCTCCGGCCACTCCCTCCAGGTGAACGCCCGCTTCGCGCGCCCGATCTCGGTGGAGCGCGCCACGGAGCTGCTCGCGGGCGCCCCGGGCGTCGTCCTCTCCGACATTCCGACCCCCCTCGAGGCGGCCGGCAAGGACGCTTCGTACGTCGGCCGCATCCGCACCGACGAGACCGCCGACAACGGCCTCGCGCTCTTCGTCTCGAGCGACAACCTCCGCAAGGGTGCCGCGCTGAACGCGGTCCAGATCGCGGAGCTGGTGGCGGCGCAGCTCAAGGACCTCAAGGCCTGACGTCCGGCGCGGGAGAAGGGATAGCGTCACGGCGTCCCCGCGTGACGCTTTCCCGGAGGTTCCCGTGGTCGTCGATGCCGTGTGCCGCAGCTGTGGGAAGGCGCTGCCCGACCGGGCGGGGCGCACCGGTCGGACCTCGGTGTACTGCTCCGCCGCCTGCCGGCAGAAGGCGTACCGGGACCGGCGGGCGGCCCCCACGGACACCGTGCGAGGGCTCATCGAGGAGGTCGGCCGGCAGGTCGAGGCGCTGGTGCCGCAGCCGCCGTCCGTCTTCTACTCCGGGGTGAGCGAGCTGGCCTCCTCCGTGGGGCGGCTGCGGCGTGTCGCCCGGGTCGCCCGGGACACCGCGAAGGAGGGCAGGGCAGCCGGGGACGATTCCGTCACGGGTGACGGCGTTACGCAAGTCCCTCTCAGTGAGGGTGACTTCGCGGCGCTCGTGGAGTCCTGCCGACGCGAGCTGCGCGTGCACTGCTACCGCATGTCGGGCTCGTACGACGACGCCGAGGACCTCGTACAGGAGACGTTCCTGCGGGCCTGGCGGGCGCGGGACGGCTACGCCGGGCGGGCGAGCCTACGGACGTGGCTGTACCGGATCGCCACCAACACCTGCCTGGACTTCCAGCGGCGTACGGCCCGCCGCCCCCAGCGCTACGAGCCGCTGCCCGGTATGAACCACGGCGGCGCCGAGCCCCCGGCCCGCGTCACCTGGCTCCAGCCGTACCCCGACGAGGACCTGCCCTCCCCCGAGGACCAGCCGGACACGGCGGCCGTCTCCCGGGAGACCCTGGAGCTCGTCTTCCTCGCCGCCATCCAGCATCTGCCGCCCCGCCAGCGTGCCGTCCTCGTGCTGCGCGACGTACTGGGCCTCAGCGCCGCGGAGACCGCCGAGGCGCTGGAGATGACCGTGGCCTCGGTCAACAGCGCGTTGCAGCGCGCCCGGCCCACCCTGCGCGACCGTCTGCCCCACCGCCGCGCCGAGTGGACCGCCGAGGCCGACGCCCGTGAACGCGAGGTCCTGCGGCGTTACATGGCCGCCGCCGAGCGCCTCGACCTCACCGAGGTCGCGAGCCTGCTCAGCGAGGACATCACCCTCACCATGCCGCCGAACCCGTTCTGGTTCGTCGGCCGCGAGGCGATCACCGACTTCCTGCGGCCCAGCCTCGACCCCGCGTCCCCGATGTTCTTCGGGCACTGGCGCCACCTGCCCGCCCGCGCGAACGGGCAGCTCGCGGCCGGGGGTTACGTCCGCCGCCCGGGTACGGCCGTCTATCGTGCCCAGGTTCTCGACGTACTCCGTATCGAGGGCGACCGCATCGTGGAGATCACCTCCTTCGAACCGCACCTCTTCCCGGCGTTCGGGCTGCCGCCGCGGCTCCCGGCCGACCGATGAGCGAAGACCGATGAGCGATGAGCGAAGACCGATGAGTGGCTGACGGCGCGTACGTCTGTATGGCCGACACGTACGACCGAACCCTCCAAGGAGAGATCACCATGCTGCTCACCGACAAGACCGCGATCGTCTACGGCGCCGGCGGAAGCATCGGCGGCGCCGTCGCCCGTGCCTTCGCCCGCGAGGGCGCCCGGGTGCACCTCGTGGGGCGTACCGGGGAGACGCTCGACGCGGTCGCCAAGGACATCGTGGCGGCGGGCGGGCACGCCGACACGGCCGTGCTCGACGCCCTGGACGAGGCGGCGGTCGAGGCGCACGTGGCATCGCTGGACGCCGTCGACGTCTCCTTCAACCTCGTCACCCGCGGCGATGTGCAGGGCATGTCGCTGCTCGACATGCCCGTCGAGGACTTCGTACGGCCCGTGGAGACCGGCATCCGGGCCAACTTCGTCACCGCCCGCGCCGCCGCCCGGCGCATGGCCGAGCGCGGCTCCGGCGTGATCCTCACCCTCAACAGCGGTTCCGCGCACGGCAGTCCGATGATGGGCGGCACGGGGCCCGCGGACGCGGCGATCGACACGCTGGTGCGGAACCTGGCGCTGGAGCTGGGTCCGCGCGGACTGCGGGCGGTGGGCCTGTGGGCGGCCGGGGTGCCGGAGACGCTGACCCGTCAGAAGCTCGCCGCGGTGAACAGCGGCATGGACCTCGACGAGAACGCGATCCAGGGCCTGCTGGCCAACCTGGCGGGCATGCGCATGACCCGCCGCAATCCGACGCTTCCCGAGATCGCGGCCACCGCCGCCTTTCTCGCCTCCGACCACGCCGGCGGGATCACCGGCACGTTCGTCAACGTCACGGGCGGGATGTTCCCCGGCTGACTCGTCGATCGCGCCACCACGTGCGGACCCGGAGCGCATGCACTCCGCCGAGGGTGACGACGACGGCCGTCGCGTCGGGACGCCGCCCGGCCGAGGGGCCGGGGCCCAGGCGGGACACCGCGCGAGCGAACAGCGTGATGTCCGGGGGCAGGGCAACGGTGGCGAGGAACGCGAGACACAGCGTGGTGCCGACCGGGCGCACGGCGGGCGGGTGACCGAACCGGTCACCCGCCCGCCGTTGCCACCGGTACGTCCGCCGCCTAGGCGTCCGCCGCCGCGTCAGCCGCCTGGGCCCGCAGCGCCCGCTCGACGCCCGAGCGGGACTCCGAGATCAGGCGTCGCAGGGCCGCGTTGGGCTCGGCGGAGGCCAGCCAGGCGTCCGTCTTGGCGAGGGTCTCCTCGGAGACCTGGACGGACGGGTAGAGGCCGATGGCGATCTGCTGGGCGATCTCGTGCGAGCGGGCGTCCCAGACGTCCTTGACCACGGCGAAGAACTTGTCGGTGTACGGGGCGAGCAGTTCCCGCTGGTCGGTCTGGACGAAGCCGCCGATCACCGCTTCCTGCACGGCGTTCGGGAGCTTGTCGGACTCGACGACCGAGGCCCAGGCCTCCGCCTTCGCCTCCTCGGTGGGCCGGGCGGCACGGGCGGTCGTCGCGTGCCGCTCACCGGCGGCCGTCTTGTCGCGCTCGTACTCGGCGGCGATCTCCGCCTCGTCGAAGCGTCCGACCGCGGCGAGCCGCTCGACGAACGCCCAGCGCAGCTCGGTGTCCACGGCGAGGCCCTCGATGGTCTCGCGGCCCTCGAGCAGCGCCTCCAGGAGGTCCAGCTGCTCCGGCGTACGGGCGGTCGCCGCGAAGGCGCGCGCCCAGGCCAGCTGGTGGTCGCTGCCGGGCTCGGCCGCGCGCAGGTGAGCGAGCGTCGCCTCGGTCCAGCGGGTCAGCAGGGCCTCGCGCGTGGTGGGGTCGGCGTACAGCTCGATCGCCAGCTTCACCTGGCGGTGCAGCGACTGCACGACACCGATGTCGGACTCCTTGCCGATGCCGGACAGGACCAGGGACAGGTAGTCGCGGGTCGCGAGTTCGGCGTCGCGCGTCATGTCCCAGGCCGACGCCCAGCACAGGGCGCGCGGGAGGGAGGACTCGAAGTCGCCGAGGTGCTCGGTGACGAAGGCGAGCGAGGCCTCGTCGAGGCGGACCTTGGCGTACGACAGGTCGTCGTCGTTGAGCAGGACGACGTCCGGGCGGCGCGTGCCGACGAGCTGCGGTACGGCGGTCAGCTCGCCGTCCACGTCAAGCTCCAGGCGCTCGTCGCGCACCAGCTTGCCGCTGCCCCCGTCGAGGCCGTACAGGCCGACCGCGATCCGGTGCGGGCGCAGGGTCGGCTCGCCCTTGGCGCCGGCGGGCAGCGCCGGGGCCTCCTGGCGGATGGCGAAGGAGGTGATGACGCCGTTCGCGTCGGTCTCGATCTGCGGGCGCAGGATGTTGATGCCGGCGGTCTGCAGCCACTTCTGCGACCAGTTCCCCAGGTCGCGTCCGGAGGTCTCCTCCAGGGCGCCCAGCAGGTCGGACAGGCGCGTGTTGCCGAACGCGTGCGCCTTGAAGTACGCCTGCACGCCCCGGAAGAACTCGTCCATGCCGACGTACGCGACGAGCTGCTTGAGCACGCTCGCGCCCTTGGCGTACGTGATGCCGTCGAAGTTGACGAGTACGTCGTCCAGGTCGCGGATCTCGGCCATGATCGGGTGGGTGGAGGGCAGCTGGTCCTGCCGGTAGGCCCACGTCTTCATGGAGTTGGCGAAGGTGGTCCAGGAGTGCGGCCACCGGCTCTCGGGGTGGTACGCCTGGCAGGCGATGGAGGTGTAGGTGGCGAACGACTCGTTCAGCCACAGGTCGTTCCACCACTCCATGGTCACAAGGTCGCCGAACCACATGTGGGCCAGCTCGTGCAGGATCGTCTCCGCGCGCACCTCGTACGCGGCGTCGGTCACCTTGGACCGGAACACGTACTGGTCACGGATGGTGACCGCGCCCGCGTTCTCCATCGCGCCCGCGTTGAACTCCGGCACGAAGAGCTGGTCGTACTTCTTGAACGGGTAGGCGTAGTCGAACTTCTCCTGGAACCAGTCGAAGCCCTGCCGGGTCACCTCGAAGATCGCGTCCGAGTCGAGGTACTCGGCGAGCGAGGGACGGCAGTAGATGCCGAGCGGGACCGACTGCCCGTCCTTCTCGTACACACTGTGGACGGAGTGGTACGGGCCGACGATCAGCGCGGTGATGTACGTGGAGATCCGCGGCGTCGGCTCGAAGACCCAGACGTCGTCCTTGGGCTCCGGCGTCGGCGAGTTGGAGATGACGGTCCAGCCGGTCGGCGCCTTCACGGTGAACTGGAAGGTGGCCTTCAGGTCGGGCTGCTCGAAGGACGCGAAGACGCGGCGGGCGTCCGGGACCTCGAACTGGGTGTAGAGGTATGCCTGTTGGTCGACGGGGTCGACGAACCGGTGGAGGCCCTCACCGGTGTTGGTGTACGCGCAGTCCGCGACCACGCGCAGCACGTTGCGTCCCTCCAGGAGGCCCGGGAGCGCGATCCGCGAGTCCTTGAAGACCTCGGCGGGCTCGAGCGCGTCCCCGTTCAGGGTGACCTCGTGGACCGTCGGGGCCACCAGGTCGATGAAGGACTCCGCGCCGGTCTCGTCGACATCGAAGCGCACCGTGGTCACGGACCTGTAGGTGCCGCCCTCCTGCGCGCCGGAGAGGTCGAGATCGATCTCGTACGAGTCAACGGTGAGCAGCTTCGCCCTCTGCTGCGCCTCTTCGCGGGTCAGGTTTGTGCCAGGCACGCGGTCATCTCCTCGTTATGTGTGGGTTGCGCCATCCTTCCACGGGACCCGCGCACAGCGCGATGTCCCTTTCCCGTGCCGGAACGGAGGCGCGCCCCGGACCGCCCCCCACCCCCTAGCGTCCACCCGCCGCCTCACGGAGCGCGTCCAGCACGAACCCCACCGCGGCCCCTTCCTCCGCCCCCCGGCGCACCGCCGCGACCACGTGCCGATGGGGCCGATCGTCCCCGAGCTCCCGCATGACGACCCCCTCCCGCCGCACCGCCGCCATCCGCGGCACCAGCGCGACCCCCATCCCCGCCTCGACCATCGCGAGGATCGCGGTCCATCCGGCCGCGGAGTGGCCCTGGTGCGGGCTGAACCCGGCCGCCTCGCACGCCCCGCGCGTGATGTCCGACCACGGCCCGCTCCCGCCGAAGATCCACGGCTCGGCGGCGAAGTCGGCGAGCCGCACGGTCGGTGCGGCGGCGAGGGCGTGGCCGCGCGGGAGGGCGAGGTCGAGCGGGTCGGCGAGCAGCGGCACCCGGGTGAAGCGGGGGTCCGCCGCCGACGGCGCCTGCGCGGCCAGCGACAGGGCGAGGTCCACCGCCCCGGCGCCGAGCAGCTCGAACGCCTCCGCCGCCTCGGCCTCCCGTACCTGCACAAAGATCCCTGGCCGGGCCGCCCGCAGCGCCCGTACGGCGGGGACGACGAGCGCGGGCACGGCGGTGGAGAAGGCGCCGACCCGCACCTGCCCGACCTCACCGTGCGCATAGGCGGCCAACTCGGCGTCGGCGCGCTCCAGTTGCTCGAAGACGGCCTCGGCGTGCCGCAGCACGAGGTGCGCCGCGTCAGTGAGCCGCACCCGCCGCCCCTCTGCTTCCAGGAGGGTCACGCCGAGCTGCTTCGCGAGATTCGTCAGCTGCTGCGACACGGCCGAAGGGGTCATCAGCAGCGCCTCGGCGGTCGCGGTGACGGTCCCGCGTTCGCGCAGCGTCCGCAGGATCTCCAGCTTCCTGATGTCCCACTTGTCGTACTCGGCCATGGCGGCCAACCTATCCCGCCGCCCGGTGGGCACTCAGCGGGTTCGCGGTGCGGCGCCGAGGACGACTCCGCCGAGGATGAGGGCCATGCAGAGCACTTGCGTCCAGGTCGTCCGCTCGCCGAGGAGTACGTACGACAGGGCGGCCACGCAGACCGGCTGGAGGTAGTAGACGGTTCCCGCGCGGGCCGCGCCGATGAGGGAGATCGCCTTGTTCCAGGCGAAGAAGGCGACCGCGGAGGAGGCGACCCCGACATAGAGGAGGGGGCCGACGGTGGCGGGCGTGGGCGTGAAGGTTCCTTCGGCGCCCACGCTCAGCACGTACGCCGGGAGCAGCATCGCGGTGCCCAGGGCGAAGGTGCCGAAAAGGAAGGCGAGGCCGGTGAGTTGGGCGGGCTTGCGGCGCAGGAGTGCGCTGTACGACGCGAAGCACGTCGCCGCCGCGATCATCCAGAGGTCGCCCGACGCGAAGTCCGCCGCCCCCTTGCCCACGAGGAGCAGAACGCCCGCGCAGGCGATCAGCATCCCGGCGACACGGCGCGCCCCGAGGCGTACGCCCCCGAGACGTTCGTACACCGCCATCAGGACCGGCGACGCGGCCATGATCATGCCCATGTTGCCGGCGGAGGTGGCGACGGCGGCCTGGTTGACCAGCGTGTTGTACACGGTGACGCCGAGCAGGGCGGCGAGGAGGAGATGCCCGAGGTGCCGGCGTACCAGCGCCCGCTGCCGCCAGGCCTCGCGCGCCGCGAACGGGGCGACGGCCACGAGAGCGACGACCCAGCGCCAGAACGCCTGCTGGATGGGCGGCACGCTGTCGTGCAGGGCACGCGCGGCGACGAAGCTGCCGGACCAGACGACCGTGGCGACGGCGGCGAGGGCGATGCCGAGTCCGGCCGCCCCCTTCTTCGCCGTCGCGCCGGTCACGCCGTGCGGATGCGTCCGGTCCAGGACTGCCACGGATATCCCTTGCCTTTCGGTGGTCGGGGGAAGCTGCCCGACTACCGTCGCAGGGCGGGAACTGTCACGTCCATCGAATCTTTTCGAGCAATCCTTTCAGAATTACTGAAAGGTTCAGCGGTGACGACTGCCGCCGTACGCGGCTTGAGCTGGCCGAAGACGGTCGCCCCGAACGCCAGCGCCATGCCCGCCAGCTGCACCGGCGTCAGCGTCTGCCCCAGCGCCGTCCACCCGATGAGGGCCGCGGTCAGCGGCGAGAGCGGACCGAGGAAGGTGACCTGGGTGGCGGTGAGCCGGCCGATACCGCGGAACCAGAGCCAGTACGCGACCGCCGTGTTCGCCAGCGCGAGGTACAGGTAACCGCCGACCGCCCGGCCGTCCAGCGCGGGCGGCGCACCCTCGACGAGGAGGGCGACCGGCACGATCAGCAGTCCGCCGGCCGTCAGCTGCCAGGCGGTGAGCGCCAGCGGGCCGACCCCGTCCGGCCGCCCCCACCGCTTGGTGAGCACGGTTCCGGTGGACATCGAGGCGGTCGAGGCGAGCGCCGCGAGCACGCCCACCGGGTCGAGCGCCCCGGCCGCCCTCAGGACGACGAGGCTGACACCGAGGGCCGCGGCGATACCGGTGAGGAGCGTACGGAGGGTCGGCCGGTCGCCGAGCAGCAGCGCCGACAGGCCCGCGACGAACAGCGGCCCGATCGAGCCGACCACCGCCGCCATCCCGCCGGGCAGCCGGTACGCGGAGAGGAACAGCAGCGGGAAGAAGGCCCCGATGTTCAGCGCGCCCAGCACGGCCGCCTTCCCCCACCAGACGCCGCGCGGCAGCACCCGCGCCAGCGCGAGGAGCAGCAGCCCGGCGGGCAGGGCACGCATCGCCGCGGTGAACAGGGGCCGGTCGGGCGGCAGGAGCTCGGTGGTGACGGCGTAGGTGCTGCCCCAGGAGATGGGGGCGAGCGCGGTGAGGGCTATGAGGGCGGAGCGGTTCGCGGCCATGACGGCACCCTTCAAAGTAGGCCAGTGATAAGTAGCTTAGCTCTAAGCTACTTATCGTCAAGCCACTTTCTTGCGGCCGACCTACCAGCGGCGGATACTCGCCCCATGAGCACGCCCCAAGACCCCGTCGACGCGATCATCGAACAGTGGGCCACCGTCCGCCCGGACCTCGACACCGCCGCGATGGAGGTCTTCGGACGGATCTTCCGGCTCTCCCGGGCGATGGGCGACCGCATGGAGAAGGCGTACGCGCGCTACGGCATCTCGCGCGGCGAGTTCGACGTCCTGGCCACGCTGCGCCGGTCGAACGCCCCGTACACACTCTCGCCCCGACAGCTCTCGGCGACGCTCATGCTCACCACCGGCGGCATGACCGGGCGCCTGGACAAGCTGGAGCGCGCCGGGCTGCTGCGCCGCTCACCCGATCCACACGACCGGCGCGGGCTGCAGGTCACGCTCACGGCCGAGGGCCTGCGCCTCATCGACGAGGCCGTCGGGGCGGGACTCGCCGTCCAGAGCGAGGCGCTCTCCACCCTCGACGGGGAGCAGGCCGGACAACTGGCCGCCCTGCTGCGCCAGTTGCTGGCCGGCGCCACTTCCTAGACCGCGCGGGCCCGGCGAGCCCAGGGCGTTGCTCAGCGCCGCCTCGACCGCCGCCGCGTCCGGGGACTCCGCCGCCCAGGCCACGTATCCGTCGGGCCGCACCAGCACGGTCGTACGCCGGTCGCCTGCCCAGCTCTCCACGGCGAGGCGCGCCGATGCCGAGGCCGGCGTCGGCGCCGACCCCGGCGCGATGAGAACGAACCGGCCGCCGCGCAGCGCCTCGTAGAGGCGACCGCCGCCGCGCAGGGCGACGTCCGGCATCCGCTTGCCGACCAGGGGATGGGCGCCGTGCGGCGCCTTGTAGGCGTACCCGATGCCCGTGATCTCACCCGCCGTCCTGCGGCGGGCGGGGCCGACGTGACTGAGGAACGCGGTGAGCCCGGCGCGCAGCGCCAGCGTCCACGGGTACTTGGCCATCGCGAGCCGCACGATGCCGCCGCTGCTGCGCAGCACGGACTTGCCGACGGGGTGGCGTTCAGCCTGATAGCTGTCCAACAGGGCGGCGCCCGCCTGGCCGTTGAGGACGGCCGCCAGCTTCCAGCTCAGGTTCGCCGCGTCCTGGAGACCGGTGTTCATGCCCTGGCCGCCGGCCGGGGTGTGCACATGCGCGGCATCGCCGGCCAGGAAGACGCGGCCCACGCGATAGGCGGGCGCCTGGCGTTCGTCGCTGTGGAAGCGGGACATCCAGCGGGCGTCGCGCATGCCGTAGTCACGGCCGAGGGCGAGCCGGGCGATCTCCTTGACCTCGTCGAGCTCGAGCGGCTCGCTGTCGGGGACGTTCCGGCCGCGGTGCCAGCCGATCACCCGGTAGTAGCCGTCGCCGAAGGGCGCGATGAAGGCGAAGGCGTCGCCGACGGCGTTGGCGGTCAGCACCGACTCCGGCTCCTCGTCGAGCAGGACGTCCGCGAGTACGACGGACCGGATGACCGACTTGCCGGGGAACGGCAGCCCGATCGCGTCCCGCACCGCGCTGCGCATCCCGTCCGCCCCGACGACGTACGCGGCGCTCAGCTCCGCCGACCCACCGTCCGGGCCGCGCACCTGGAGCGTCACCCCGTCCGCGTCCTGACGCAGCCCGGTCACCTCGGTCTCGTACAGGAACCGGACCCCGGCCTGCTCCGCGTGAGCGCGCAACGCCTCCTCCACCTCGTACTGCGGAATCACGAGGAGGTGGTTGAAGCGGGAGGGGAGGGTGTCGAGCGCGACGGTGAGCCCGCCGAAGAGACGGATGCGGTCGAGTGGGCGGCCCTTGAGCTCCAGGTCGTCGGCGAGACCGCGGGCGTCGAGCTGCTCCAGGGTGCGGGCGTGCAGGACGAAGGCGCGGGAGAGGTTACTGATCTCGCGCGACCGCTTCTCGACGAGGACGACGGGGACGCCGGCGGTGGCGAGATCGCCCGCCAGCAGCAGCCCGGTGGGGCCGGAGCCGACGACGATGACGCCGTGGGGGGTGGTGGGGCTCGTGTCGCCGGTGTTGCCGGTGTTATCAGTGTGGCCGGTGTTGTCCCTGTGGCCGGTGTTGTCCCTGTTGCCGGTGCTGCCGTTCATGGCGACCTCCTCTTGCCAACACTTGTTGGCCAACAAGTGTTGACCGACAATCCCTACTTGCCAACACTTGTTGGCCAACGCTTGTTTGCCAACATAAGGTGGCACCACTGGACTGTCAACACGTGTTGGCCTACGGTCGTTGGCATGGATCTCAGGGAACAGCCCGCACCCACGTCGGCGGCAAGAGTGACGGCGGCTTCGAGGACCGTCGCACCCACACCCGTACCCCGCCGCTCCGACGCCACCCGCACGGCGATCCTCACGGCCGCCCGCGAGCGCTTCGCGGCCGACGGCTACGAGCGGGCCACGATCCGCGCCATCGCCAAGGACGCGCGGATCGACCCATCGATGGTCATGCGTTACTACGGCTCGAAGGAGGGACTGTTCGCCGCCGTGCTCGACGTCGATCTGCGGCTGCCCGATCCGGCGGCCCTCGACCCGCACGACGTGGGCCGCGTCCTGGTGAACCACTTCCTCGACCTGTGGGACGAGAACGAGGTGCTCACGGCGATACTCCGGGTCGGCGTCACCAACCAGGCCGGCGCCGAGCGTATGCAGGCCATCTTCAAGGACCAGCTCATGCCGGTCGCGCGGCGCGCCTGCCCCGATCCCGAGCAGGCGCCTGCCCGGGCCGCGCTCTGCGCCTCACAGGTGCTCGGGTTCGCGCTCACCCGCTACGTCCTGCGGTTCGGGCCGGCCGTCGCGCTGACCCGCGAGGAGGTCGTGGCGTGGCTGGGCCCGACGGTGCAGCGGTATCTGACGGCGCCGCATCCGTAGCCGAGGAGAGCCCAGGCCCAGAAACACGTCGAGGGAGTCCGCGCACCCGGGGCGGATACGGCGGACTCCCTCGACGGAGAGATTGGGGAGCGGAGCCGGGGCTCAGCTCTGCTTCTGCTGCTTGTGGGACTTGTCCAGGACCATCACGAGGCCGGCGATGACCGCGAACAGCACGAGCGGCGCGGCGACGTAGAGGCCCAGCGTGTCGATCACGCTCAGGCCCTTGCCGGGGTCGTCACCGTCGTCGCGGATGGCCGCGAGCGCGGGGGACGACATGAGCAGCATCATCAGCGTCGTACCGGCGGCCAGGGCGCCGGCGCGCAGGGCGTTCTTCTTGTCCACAGTGCAAACGTAGCGAACACCTGAATGAGCCGCGCGCCCGGGGTGCCCGTACGGACACGTCAACACTCCGCACGCCCCGGGCGCCGTACACGCCCCGCGCGCCCTACGAACGCCTCAGCACTCCACACGCCCCAGGCGCCGTACATGCCCCGGGCGCCACACGAACGCCTCAGCGCTCCACACGCCCCGGGCGCCACACGAACCCCTCGACGCCCCGCGCGCCCGAGATGCCGTACGAACGCCTCAGCACTCCGCCCGCTCGGAGGCGCCCCCGCTCGCGCCCTCGCCGCCAGGGGCGCCGTCGCCCCCCGCCTGCCGCGGCCCAGGTGCCCTCACCACATCGAGCAGCGCATGCAGCCGTGGCGACGCCGCCAGTTCCTCCAGCGTGACCGGGCGGCCCTCGGCGTCGGCGATGGGCAGGCGCCAGTTGGGGTACTGGTCCCAGGTGCCGGGGAGGTTCTGGGGGCGGCGGTCGCCCACCGTGTCCGGGAGCCAGACGCCGATCATCCGGGCCGGGGTGCGCAGCAGGAACCGGTGCACGGCCTGGATCTCCGCCTCCTCCGCCACCGCGGGGCACCCGCCGCTCGCGCCGCGCAGCATCCCGAGCCGGGTGAGCAGCGCCAGCCACTCCCCCGTGTCCGCGGCGGCGGCGGCGCGTTCCTCGTCCAGGGTGCCGGTCAACAGGCCGAGGCGGTCGCGGAGTTCGACGTGGTCGCCGGTGAGCCGGGCGGCGGTGGGCGGCAGGTCGTGGGTGGTGGCGGTGGCCAGGCAGTCGGCGCGCCAGCGGTCGGGCGGCAGGGGGAGCCCGTCACCGTCCCAGTCCCGTTCGAACCACAGCACCGAGGTGCCGAGCACCCCGCGCCCCTGGAGCGTCTCGCGCACGCCCGGCTCCACGGTGCCGAGGTCCTCGCCGATGACCAGCGCCCCGGCGCGGGACGCCTCCAGTACCAGGACCGCGAGCATCGCCTCGGCGTCGTAACGGACGTATGTACCCTCCGTGGGCGGTTGTCCCTGGGGGACCCACCAGAGCCGGAACAGGCCCATGACGTGGTCGATGCGCAGGGCACCGGCGTGCCGGAAGAGGGCGCGCAGGAGGTGGCGGTAGGGCGCGTAGCCGGAGGCGGCGAGCCGGTCCGGCCGCCAGGGCGGCAGGCCCCAGTCCTGGCCGCGCGCGTTGAAGGCGTCCGGGGGCGCGCCGACCGACATGCCGGCCGCGAAGTACTCCTGCTGGGCCCAGGCGTCGGCCCCGTCGGGGTGGACGCCGACCGCGAGGTCGTGCACGAGCCCGACGGGCATTCCCGCGTCGCGCGCGGAGCGCTGGGCGGCGGCGAGCTGGGCGTCGGTGAGCCAGATCAGGCGGCTGTGGAAGTCGACGCGGTCCATCAACTCACCCCGGGCCCGGGCGGTCGCGGACGAACGGGGGTCGCGCAGGCCGACGGGCCAGCGCCGCCAGTCGGAGCCGTACACCTCGGCGAGCGCGCACCAGGTGGCGTGGTCCTCCAGCGCCTCGCCCTCCTCGGCGAGGAAGTCGGCGTACGCGGCCTGCCGTCCGGGTCCGAGCGGCACCGCGCGCACCAGTTCCAGCGCCTCGCGCTTGAGCTCCCACACGGCGTCGCGGTCGATCAACGCGCCCTTGCGCAGCACGGATTCGCGCAGCCGCTCGGCGCGCTCCAGCAGCGTACGGACGCGGTCGCGGTCGTCGACGTACGCGAATTCGGGGATGTCCTCGACCCGCAGGTGCACCGGATCGGGGAAGCGGCGGGAGGAGGGCCGGTACGGGGAGGGGTCGGTGGGGGCGCCGGGTACGGCCGCGTGCAGCGGGTTGACCTGCACGAATCCCGCGCCGAGCGCCCGGCCGGCCCAGGCGGTCAGCTCCCCCAGGTCGCCGAGGTCGCCCATGCCCCAAGAGCGGCGGGAGAGAAGGGAGTAGAGCTGGACGAGCAGGCCGTACGTGCGTCCGGGCGGCGCGGGCAGCCGGGCGGGGGCGACGACGAGGTGGACGTCGGCGACGCGCCCGTCGGGGGCGGCGGCGCGCAAGGCGTGGACGCCGGGCGGGAGTTGTGCGACGGAGGTGCGGGTCTCGCCCTGTTCGGTGGCGATACGGAGGCGGGTGCCGTCCGGCAGTCCGGTCAGCTCGTCGGGAACGCGGCCGCCCCAGCACACCACCGTCGGCGGCAGCAGCCGCCGTTCCGTCTCGGCCTCCCGGGACGCGAGGGCGGCGTGTACGGCGGCCGGGGTGCTCGCGTCGACGTCGAACGCCGCCAGGGCCGCGACGAGCGCGGCGTCCGAGGCCGCGACCGTACGGTCCGGGGACGGGTGGTAGGAGGTGGCGACGCCGTGCAGTTCGGCGAGCCGGGACAGGGGCGTCCGGGGCGCCGTCTGCGGGGGGTCGGCGGGCCGGCTAGGTGCCATCTAGACCGCCCAGGCGGCGCCGGTGGAGGTGGGCTCGCTCGTCAGGTGCGCGGCGTCGGCCAGCGGCGGCTCGCTGGTGAGCGGTTCGGCGTCGGGCAATGGGGGTTCGCTGGTCAGCGGGGCCTCGGCGCAGGCGCCCTCCGCGCTGAGCAGGCACAGGGGGGCGCTTTGGGGTTCGGCGGACGGCTCCGCCCGGCGCGAGGAGACGACGGACGGCTCCGCCTCGCGTTTGGAGAGGGCCGAGAGCAGAAGGTGTGCCGATGCGGCCACGGGGGCCTCCTTGTCGAGTACGGCGGCTGGCGGGTTACCGCAGCCCTACCCAGCGGGCGCGACGGCAGACGTTCACGGGCGCACAACGTGTTCCTGGTCACATTCTGTTCTCGCGGGGCACCTCCAGGTTGGGACAAACACGGCCCGTTGGCCACTCTCCTGGACACCCTCGACCCAAAAGTGTGGGGCTCTTCGCCGGCACTATTCACTCACTACATATATCGAGTACATAATGATCTCCATGAGCACCCGTCACATCCTGTTGGGGCTGCTCGCAGGAGGGCCCAGCCATGGGTACGACCTCAAGCGACGGCACGACGAACGCTTCCCGCAGGCCCGTCCGCTGGCCTACGGGCAGGTCTACACGACCTTGCAGCGCCTGGTCCGCGACGGTCTCGCCGAGATCGACGGCACCGACTCCGACGGCGGTCCCGAGCGGACGCTGTACCGCTCCACCGACGACGGTTCGCGTGAACTGACCCAGTGGGCCGGGGAGATCACTCCGCCCGCGCCCTTCGTGACGAACGAGATCTTCGCCAAGGTCGTCGTCTCGATCCTCGCCTCGGCGGATCCGGCCGGCTATCTGCGGGCGCAGCGCGCCGCACACATGGCGCGGATGCGCGAGCTCACCACGGTGAAGACGGCGCCCGGTGCCGACCTCGCCACCGTGCTCTCGGCCGACTACGCCCTCAACCACCTCGACGCCGATCTCCGCTGGATGAACACCACGGCGGCCCGGCTCACCACCCTGACCGCGGAGGTCGACGCAGCATGAGCAACCCACTCCTGGCCGCCCGGGGCCTCGTCAAGGCCCACGGCTCCACCCCGGCGCTGCGCGGCGCCTCGGTGGACCTGCGCGCGGGCGAGATCCTGGCCGTCACCGGGGCCAGCGGCAGCGGCAAGTCCACGCTGCTGCACTGCCTGGCGGGCATCGTCCGGCCCGACGGCGGCACGGTGGAGTACGCCGGTGAGCGCCTCGACCGGCTGCCCGAGAAGCGCCTCAGTGACCTGCGGCGCACCGACTTCGGCGTGGTGTTCCAATTCGGGCAGCTGATCCCCGAGCTGACCGCCGTCGACAATGTGGCGCTTCCGCTGCTCCTCGCGGGCATCTCGCGTACGGCGGCGCGGGAGCGGGCGGGTGAGCGGCTGGAGCGGTTCGGCGTACGGGGGCAGGAGTCGCTGCGGCCCGGCGAGCTGAGCGGCGGCCAGGCCCAGCGGGTCTCGCTCGCGCGGGCCCTGGTCACCGGCCCGAAGGTGGTCTTCGCGGACGAGCCGACCGGCGCGCTCGACTCGCTCGCCGGGGAGCAGGTGATGACCGCGCTGATCCACACGGCCCGGGAGTCCGGCACGGCGGTCCTGCTGATCACGCACGACGCGCAGGTGGCGGCGTACGCGGACCGGGAGGTATCGCTGCTGGACGGGACCGTGGCCGGCTCCGAGGTGGAGGCTTCGGTGTCGGCGGAGGTGTCCCGATGAGGACCGATCTCCGCCTCGCGCTGCTGCTGACCGGTGGTTCCGACCGGCGGGAGTGGTGGCGCATCACGCTCACGGCGGTGGGCGCGGCGCTGGCCACCGGCTTCGGCCTGGCCGCCGCCGCGGTCGCCTCGCTCCAGGGGCAGCACAACCTGGCCCTGGCCCATGGCCTGCTCGATCAGCCCGGCGAGCGTTCGGGCGTGATCCTCACGCTGCTGCTCCTGCTGGTCCCGGTACTGGGCTTCCTCGGACAGTGCGCCCGCATCGGCGCCGTACACCGCGACCGGCGGCTGGCCGGACTGCGGCTGGCGGGGGCCGGACCGGCCCAGGTGCGGCGGATCGCCGCGCTGGAGTCGGGGCTGGCCTGTCTGGCCGGCTCGCTGGTCGCCACCGTCTTGTCGGTGCTGTTCCTGCTGACCGAGTGGCAGCGTCCGCCGGCCGTCGTCTGGGCCGGGTTCGCGGTGATCGCGGTGGCCGTGCCCGTGCTGGGCGCACTGGTCAGCACCCTCGCGCTGCGCCGCGTGGTGGCCTCGCCGCTGGGCTGGGTGCGGCGCGTGCGCCCGAGCGGCGGCCGGGGCCCGGGCCTCGCGCTCCTGCTGGCCGCGCTGGTGATCCTCGTCACGGGGCTCATCCTGGCCCCGGGCAGCTTCGGCGGGTTCGGCACGGCACCTGTGCTCGTCTTCGGCGTGGTGATTCTCACCGGCGTGGGCGCCGTGTGGGTGACGGGCGCGACCGCCCGGTTCAAGGGCCGCTTCCTCGCGGACCGGACCGGAAACCCGGCGACCCTGATCGCGGCGGAACGCCTGCGCGACGACCCGTGGGCGGCGGCCCGTACCCACGCCGCCGTTCTCCTGGTGACCGTCGTGGGGACCGGCTTCATGGGCGTACGGCAGGTCCTGCTCGACGAGCTGAACGGGCGCGACCGCCACACCCTGGCCGAGAACATGTCCTTCTACACCACCGGCGTCAACCTCACCGGCGCCGCGATCCTGATCGCCCTGGCGATCACCCTCTCCGGCCTCGCCGTGGGCGCCGCCGAGTCCCTGGCCACCCGCCGCCGCGGCCTCGCCGCGCAGGCCGCCGCCGGGGTGTCGCGGACGGTGCTCGGCCGGGCGCTGCTGCTGGAGACGGCCCTGCCGCTCGCCCCCGCGATCGCGCTGGCCGGCCTCGGGGGCATGGCGATCAGTGTCTGGTACGGGCAGCTCGCGGGCGGTGGATCGGTGCCGCTGCTGCCGGCACTCGTACCCGTGATCGTCTACGCGGCCTGTCTGCTCGCCGCGGCCACGTCACTGCCGCTGCTGCGCCGCTCCGTGCACCCGGCGGAGCTGCGGTACGTCTGACCGCGCCGCGCGCGGGCACGGCCGGCTCCCCGGGAGGCACGGGGGTTCTCCTGAGGAGCCGGAACGGGGACGGAAACGGGCGGCGGGGAGCGCCCCTGGACAACACGAAGGCCCGGATCGTCAGGCGGAAATGCCGTCGATCCGGGCCATCGCGTCGTCCGCGCCGTACGGCTGCAGGTATGGCAGCCAGCGCGGGTCCCTATGCCCTGTTCCGATGATGCGCCAAGCGAGCCCCGACGGCGGGGCGGGTTTGTGGCGCAGGCGCCATCCGATCTCGACCAGGTGACGGTCGGCCTTGACGTGGTTGCAGCGGCGGCATGATGCCACCACGTTGTCCCAGGCGTGCTGACCCCCGCGGCTGCGCGGGATGACGTGGTCGACGCTGGTTGCGACGCCACCGCAGTACATGCACCGGCCGCCGTCGCGGGCGAACAGAGCTCGCCTGGTCAGCGGAACGGGCCCCCGGTAAGGGACCCGCACGAACCTCTTCAGCCGGACCACGCTGGGTGCGGGGACAGTAACGGTCGCGCTGTGCATGAAGGCGCCGGACTCCTCGAGACAGATGGCTTTGTTCTCGAGGACGAGGACGAGCGCGCGGTGGAGCGGTACGACGCCGAGCGGCTCGTACGACGCGTTGAGGACCAGGACATGCGGCACGGATGCCTCCTTGGGCGTCGGCGGCGCGTGGCTCGCGCCGGGACGATCTGCAGCCAGTCTCCCCTCATGCCTGGTGGAAGCGCCACCATGTCCCGGTAACGGGCTGGGAGTGTTTTCGACCACACCCTCTTCATCCCCCGGAACGCGCCCCCTTCACTCCCAGGTGAGCACGGTCTCTCCCTCGGGCATCGCAACGATCCACACACAATGCCCCGTTAGTGTGGTGGTTCTGCCCGACCGGTGCCCCTCATGTGTCCCTGCCGCGGGCAGACCGCTATACCTGGAGGTACCCGCCGTGTCCTTGCCCGCCCTATGGGCCGCGCCCGCTCTGTTGGCCGCCGGTTCCACCCCGTCGCCGTCGCCGTCCGCCTCGACGTCGGCGGACCCGGCTGGCGCCACGCTTCAGGACGCCCAGCAGAGCGCGACCAACGCGGCCAGCTGGGTCCAGCAGAACTGGTCCACCTGGCTGGCGATCGGCCTGCGCGTGCTGCTGATCCTGGTGATCGCGGCGGTACTGAGAGTGGCGGTCCGGCGGGCGATCACCAAGCTGATAGAACGCATGAACCGCACCGCGCAGGCGGTCGACGGCACGGCGCTCGGGGGTCTCCTCGTGAACGTCGAGCGCCGCCGCCAGCGCTCGCACGCCATCGGCTCGGTGCTGCGCTCGGTCGCGTCCTTCCTGATCATGGGCACGGCCGCCCTGATGGTCCTCGCCACGTTCGAGATCAATCTGGCCCCGCTGCTCGCCTCCGCGGGTGTGGCCGGTGTCGCCATCGGTTTCGGCGCGCGCAACCTGGTCACCGACTTCCTCTCCGGCGTCTTCATGATCCTCGAGGACCAGTACGGCGTCGGCGACACCATCGACGCGGGCGTCGCCTCGGGCGAGGTCATCGAGGTGGGCCTGCGCGTGACCAAGCTGCGCGGCGACAACGGCGAGATCTGGTACGTCCGCAACGGCGAGGTCAAGCGCATCGGCAACCTCTCCCAGGGCTGGGCCACGGCCGGCGTCGATGTCACCGTCCGCGCCTCGGAGGACGTGGACCAGGTCCGGGCGGTGCTCGGTGAGGTCGCCGAGACCATGAGCAAGGAAGAGCCCTGGAACGAGCTGCTGTGGGGCCCGATCGAGGTCCTGGGCCTGGACAGCGTCCTGCTCGACTCCATGGTCGTGCGCGTCTCGGCGAAGACGATGCCCGGCAAGGCGCTCACCGTGGAACGCGAGCTGCGCTGGCGCGTCAAGCGCGCCTTCGACGCCGCGGACATCCGCATCGTCGGCGGCTCCACGGCGGTACCGGAGCAGGACCCGGCCCCGGACGCGACGGAGACGGTCGCGGCCCCGTCGGCGCACGCGAACCCGGCATCGCCACAGTCCACCGCGACGACACCGATCACGCCCTCGGCCACTCCGAGGTAGCCGACCGCTCCACACGTACGAAGCAGGCGGCGCCCGCGGCACCAGGGGCGCCGCCTGCTGCGTAGGCGGGCTCCTGCCTTTCCTGCGACTCCGCTCCGCTCTGCCGGGGCGTGTTCATCCCCGGGGCCGGGACGGCTCCAGCCCCGCCGCCCGCGCGATCTGGCACGCCGCGGCGAAGGCGGAACCCTTGCCCAGGCCGGCCACTCCCAAGAGGCCCTCGCCGTCCCGGACCTCGAGAAGCACGGTGCCGGCGGTCGCGTCGAAGGCCATCGATCCCCGGACGGACTGGTCCGCGCGCCCGGGACCCACCGGAAATGGATCTCCTCGTGGCCCCGTTCGGCGACGGGCAACGCCCGCTGCGAGGCGGTGAGTTCGTCCCGGACCCGTTCCTGCCAGCCGTCGGCGACGGACACCGCCCGCAGCAGATGCGTCTGCCGCAGGCCGGGGAGGTTCGGGCCGAAGTCCCGCCCGGCACCGTACGCCATGAAGAAATCGAGGACCTGTGACGGGCGGGCCGCCGTCATCACGCGGTGACCTCGGACGGCCTCGACACCCTTGCCGTCGGGGGCGGGGATGGACGTGGCCGATCCGCGACCGTGGTGAGACTGCGGCCGGGAACCATCGGCGCTCCCCGGAGCCGTGTGGCCGCCCGCGAGTACCCAGCCGCCCCCAGGTAACGACTCTGTTGCCTCGGGGGCGGTTTCTCTTGACGTGCCCTCTGCCAGCGGCCTACTTTCCTCTCACCCAATAGGAAACTTTCCTAACAATGATCTTGGCGTGGCTTTCCCGCCTGATCACTGGGAGGCTGGGCGGTTGAGAGAGGCAGGTGTCGACACATGGCAGGATCCGCCGGTACGCCGGGCACTCCGCGCGTCCTGCGCGCCATGAACGACCGCGCCGCCCTCGACCTGCTGCTCGCGCACGGACCGCTCTCGCGGACCAGGATCGGAAAGCTCACCGGGCTCTCCAAGCCCACCGCCTCGCAGCTCCTGGCCCGCCTGGAGGCGGCGGGCCTCGTCCTCGCCACCGGGACGAGTGAGGGCCGCCCCGGCCCCAACGCCCAGTTGTACGTGGTCAATCCGGGTGCGGGGCACGCGGCGGGCCTGGACGTCACCCCCGAGCGCATCCTCGCCGCCGTCGCCGACATCACCGGGCGGACGGTCGGCGAGTACGAGCTGCCCACGCCGGGGCGGCGCCCCGCCCAGCCCGTCGTACGCCAGGTCACCGACGCCCTGGACGGCGCGGTGAAGGCGGCCGGGCTGGCCAGGGACGACATCCGCAGGCTCGTCATCGGCACACCCGGCGCCTTCGACCCGAACACCGGGCGGCTGCGCTACGCCTCGCACCTCCCCGGCTGGCACTCCCCCAGCCTCCTCGACGACCTCGCCGGGGCACTACCGATGCCCGTCGAGTACGAGAACGACGTCAACCTCGTCGCCATCGCCGAGCAACGGCTCGGTGCCGCCCAGGGACACGAGGACTTCGTACTGCTGTGGAACGAGGGCGGCCTCGGCGCCGCGCTCGTCCTCGGCGGACGGCTGCACCGCGGCTGGACCGGCGGCGCGGGCGAGGTCGGCTTCCTGCCGGTGCCGGGCGCGCCCCTGGTGCGCCAGGTGACCAAGGCCAACAGCGGCGGCTACCAGGAGCTGGCCGGTTCGCAGGCCATCCCCAAGCTGGCGCGCGAGCTCGGCATCAAGGACGTACCCGCGGGCCCGTACGCCGAGGTCGCCGCCGCCGTCGTCGAGCGGGCCGCCGCCGTCGACGAGGGGCCCTACCGGCGGCTGCTCGAGACGTACGCGACCGGGCTCGCCACCGGTCTGGCCTCGCTCGTCTCCGTGCTCGATCCCGAACTCGTCGTGCTCAGCGGCGCCTCGCTCACCGCGGGCGGCGAACCACTGCGCGCCCTGGTCCAGGCCGAGTTGGAGGAGCTGGCCGCGTCCCGGCCGCGCCTCGTCGTCGGCGACGTACACGAACACCCCGTACTGCGCGGCGCGTTGGAGAGCGCGCTGGCGGCCACCCGCGACGACGTCTTCGACACCTCCCGCTGAAGTCCCTCCTTGGCCCTTTAGTCCCTTCCGTCAACACCACCAGCCCTGCCCTAGGGAGACCCCGCCATGCCCGGAATGTCACGGAAAGCGGTCGCCGCGCTCGCCGCTTGCGCCTCGATAGCCCTTCTCGCCACCGCGTGTACCGGCCAGTCGTCCTCCGGGGCGAACGACGACGCGTCCAAGGACCAGACGATCAACTTCTGGCACGCCTGGAGCGCGCCCAACGAGGTCAAGGCCGTGAAGTCCCTCATCGCGGGGTTCGAGAAGGCGCACCCCAACATTCACGTGAACATCGTCGGCAATATGACGGACGACAAGATCAACCAGGCGCTCCGGGCGGGCAGCGACAAGGCCCCCGACGTCGTCTCCTCCTTCACCACCAACAACGTGGGCAAGTTCTGCTCGTCCGGCGCCTTCGTCGATCTGAACCCCTTCTTCAAGAAGGCGGGCATCGACCCGGAGACGACCTTCCCGAAGGCGATGAACGAGTACACCCAGTTCGACGGCAACCGCTGCACGGCGCCGCTGCTCGGTGACGCGTACGGGCTCTACTACAATAAGACCGCCTTCGAGAAGGCCGGGATCACCAGCCCCCCGAAGACCTGGTCGCAATTCGAGAAGGACGCCAAGAAGCTCACCGTCACCAAGGGCGACTCCTACTCGCAGCTCGGCTTCATGCCGAACTACCACGGCTGGGAGTCGACCACCGAGCACTACTTCGGGCAGTTCTCCCCGACGTACTTCGACAAGAGCGGCAAGTCGAACATCGCCAAGGACCCCGCTTTCCAGGCCGGTTTCACTCTCCAGAAGAAGCTCGTCGACGAACTCGGCGGCTACAAGAAGCTGGAGAACTACCGCTCCAAGCTCGGTGACGAGTGGGGCCCCAAACACCCCTTCCACACCGGCCAGGTCGCCATGCAGCTGGACGGCGAGTGGCGGCTCGGCATGGCCGAGGAGGCCCAGCCCGGCTTCGAGATCGGCGTCGCGCCGCTGCCCGTGCCCGACGACCGGGCCGACCAGTACGGCAAGGGCTACATCACCGGCACCATCGCGGGCATCGCCTCCACCAGCAAGAAGCAGAACGCGGCCTGGGAACTGGTCAAGTACATGACCACGGACACGGACGCGGTGGTCGGTTTCGCCAACGGCATCCACAATGTGCCGTCCACCCTCGCGGCACTCAAGTCGCCGAAGCTGAAGTACGACCCGCGTTTCAAGACCTTCCTGGACATCGCGTCGAACCCGAACTCGACGACGACTCCCGCGTCCATCAACGGCGGCACCTATCTCGTGACGCTCCAGCAGTTCGGATACGACTACGAGAGCGGCAAGGTCAAGGATCTCAAGGCGGGTCTGCACAGCACCGCCCAGCAGATCGACACGGACATCGCGCAGGCGAAGTAGCACACGGTCATGAGCACCCTGAGCACCACGTACACACTGCGCGCCAAGCGGCGCAGGGCGGCACTGAAAACGGCCGCCTTCATGTCGCCCTGGCTGATCGGTTTCGCGGTCTTCTTCGCCTACCCGCTGATCTCGACCGTCTACTTCTCCTTCATGCACTACGACGGTTTCAAACCGCCGACGTGGAGCGGGACGAAGAACTGGACCTATGTCTTCGAGAACTACCCACTGTTCTGGCCCGCATTGCGCAACACGCTGTGGCTGGTCCTCGTCATGGTGAGCCTGCGGGTCGTCTTCGGACTCGGCGTCGGCCTGCTGATCACGAAGATCAAGACGGCTACGGGCGTCTTCCGCACCCTCTTCTACCTCCCCTACCTGGCCCCGCCCGTCGCCGCCACCATGGCCTTCGCCTTCCTCCTCAACCCCGGTACGGGCCCGGTCAACTCGATCCTGGAGAAGGTCGGCATTCCGGCGCCCGGCTGGTTCAACGACCCCACCTGGTCAAAGCCGGCCCTGACCCTGCTGGCACTGTGGGGCATCGGCGACCTGATGGTCATCTTCATGGCCGCGCTGCTCGACGTACCCCAAGAGCAGTACGAGGCGGCCGAGCTGGACGGCGCCTCCGCCTGGCAGCGCTTCAGGTTCGTCACGCTGCCGAACATCTCGCCCATCGTGATGTTCGCCGTCGTCACCGGCGTGATCCAGACCATGCAGTACTACACACAGCCGTTGATCGCGGGGAAGGTCGCCTCGGGCGTCATCCAGGGCGCCGGTACGCAGTTCGAGCCCGGCTATCCCGACAAGTCGACGCTCACCCTGCCGCAGCTCGTCTACAACCTCGGCTTCCAGCGCTTCGACTACGGCTCCGCCTGTGTGGTCGCGCTCGTGCTGTTCGCCCTGTCCATGGTGTTCACCGCGTTCCTGATGCGGCGCCGGGGCGGTCTCATCCAGGCAGGTGACTGACCGATGACTCAAGTACTCGACAAGCCCCTGGAGTTGAGGGCTCCCGTCTCGCCCGCCGAGCGCACCGCCCGCCGCAGGGCCCTGCTGGAGTGGGTCGCCGTGCACGCGCTCGGCGTCGCCGCCGCCCTCTTCTTCGTCCTGCCCTTCGTGTTCGTGTTCCTGACCTCGCTGATGAGCGACTCCCAGGCACTCAGCCGCGATCTGATCCCGCACACCTGGGAGTGGGGCAACTACAAGAAGGTCTTCGACACACCCGGCTTCCTGACCTGGTGGAAGAACACACTGCTGTACGCCGGTGCCGGCACCGTCCTCACCGTCGTGTCGTCGATCCCGGTCGCCTACGCGCTCGCCAAGTTCCGCTTCCGGGGCCGGAATCTGTCGCTGATGCTGGTCATCTCGATGATGATGCTGCCGCCGCAGGTCGTGATCATCCCGATGTACCTCTTCTGGGCGAAGCAGCTGGACCTGTCCGGCACACTGTGGCCGCTGATCATCCCGATGGCGTTCGGTGACGCGTTCTCCATCTTCCTGCTTCGCCAGTTCCTGATGACCATCCCGAACGAGTACCTGGACGCGGCGAAGGTTGACGGCTGCGGGGACCTCAGGACGCTCCTGAAGGTCGTGCTGCCGATGGCCAGGCCCGGTATCGCGGCGGTCGCGCTCTTCCAGTTCTTCTACGCTTGGAACGACTACTTCGGGCCGCAGATCTACGCGTCCGAGAACCCGGGCGCCTGGACCCTGTCCTACGGCCTGGAGTCGTTCAAGGGCGCGCATCACACCGACTGGAATCTCACCATGGCCGCGACCGTGCTGGTCATGGCCCCTGTGATCCTCGTGTTCTTCTTCGCACAGAAGGCGTTCGTCGAGGGCGTCACGCTCACCGGAGTGAAGGGTTAGACATGAAGCTCACCGTGGTCGGCGGAGGATCGACCTACACCCCCGAACTCATCGACGGCTTCGCCCGGCTCCGCGACACCCTGCCCATCGAGGAGCTGGTGCTCGTCGACCCGGCGGCCGAACGCCTCGAGCTGGTGGGCGGCCTGGCCCGGCGCATCCTCGCCAGGCAGGGGCACCCCGGCCGCATCATCACCACCTCCGACCTGGACGCCGGCGTCGAGGGCGCCGACGCCGTACTGCTCCAGCTGCGCGTCGGCGGTCAGGCGGCCCGCGAGCGGGACGAGACCTGGCCGCTGGAGTGCGGCTGCGTCGGGCAGGAGACGACCGGCGCGGGCGGTCTGGCGAAGGCGCTGCGTACGGTGCCCGTCGTCCTGGACATCGCGGAACGTGTACGCCGTACGAACCCGAACGCCTGGATCATCGACTTCACCAACCCGGTCGGCATCGTGACGCGCGCCCTGCTCCAGGCCGGCCACAGGACGGTCGGGCTGTGCAATGTGGCGATCGGCTTCCAGCGGAAGTTCGCCGGACTGCTCGGCGTCGCGCCCGCCGATGTGCACCTCGACCATGTGGGCCTCAACCACCTCACCTGGGAAACCGGTGTGCGACTGGGCGGTCCCGAGGGCGAGAACGTCCTGCCGAAGCTGCTCGCCGAGCACGGCGACACCATCGCCGACGACCTGCGCCTGCCGCGCACGATCGTCGACCGCCTCGGCGTGGTCCCCTCCTACTACCTGCGCTACTACTACGCGCACGACGAGGTGGTACGAGAGCTGCGCACGAAGCCGTCACGGGCCTCCGAAGTGGCGGAGATGGAGCGGCGGTTGCTGGCCCTGTACGCCGACCCGGCGCTCGACGAGAAGCCGGAGCTGCTCGCCCAACGCGGCGGCGCCTACTACTCGGAGGCCGCCGTGGACCTCGCGGCCTCGCTGCTCGGCGGCGGAGGCAGCCCCTACCAGGTGGTGAACACGTACAACAAGGGCACGCTGCCCTTCCTGCCGGACGACGCCGTGGTCGAGGTGCAGGCCGCGATCGGCTCGCAGGGGCCGACGCCCCTGCCCGTGCCGTCCGTGGACCCGCTGTACGCGGGCCTGCTGGCGAACGTGACGGCCTACGAGGACCTGGCCCTGGAGGCCGCCCTGCGTGGCGGCCGCGACCGTGTCTTCCGGGCCCTCCTCGCCCACCCCCTGGTCGGCCAGTACGCCTACGCCGACGCCCTCACCGACCAGCTGATCGCGCACAACCGGGAGCATCTCGCGTGGGCATGACGTCATCGGAATCCGGCGCCGGGACGGCTGCCGGGTCCGCCCCCGCGGCCTCCGCCACCGCCTTGGTGCTGGCCATCGACGCGGGGAACAGCAAGACCGACGTCGCTGTCGTGGCCGCGGACGGGCGCGTGACCGGCACCGCGCGGGGCGGCGGATTCCGGCCCCCGGCGGTCGGGGTGGAGGCGGCCGTGAACGCGGTCGCCGACGCCGTACGGCGGGCCTTCGCCGAGGCGGGCGTGGCCTCCGTCTCCCATGTCTCGGCCTGCCTCGCCAACGCGGATCTCCCCGTGGAGGAGGAGCAGTTGGCCGCCGCGCTGCACGCGCGCGCGTGGGGCACGAGTGTCGAGGTGCGCAACGACACCTTCGCGATTCTGCGGGCCGGGATCGCCGAGCCGCGCGGAGTCGCCGTGGTCTGCGGGGCCGGCATCAATTGCGTCGGCATGCGGTCCGACGGCCGCACCGCCCGCTTCCCGGCGATCGGCCGTATCTCCGGGGACTGGGGCGGCGGTTGGGGCCTGGCGGAGGAGGCCCTGTGGCACGCGGCACGGGCGGAGGACGGCCGCGGCGGCCCGACAGCCCTCGCCCGCACGCTGCCCGCCCACTTCGGCCTCGACTCCATGTACGCGCTCATCGAGGCGTTGCATCTGGAGCACATCGGCAACGCGCGGCGCCACGAGCTGACGCCCGTCCTGTTCGCCACGGCGGTGGACGGCGACCCGGTGGCCCGCGCGATCGTCGACCGGCTCGCGGACGAAGTGGTCGCCATGGCCACGGTCGCCCTGACCCGCCTGGACCTCCTCGCCGAGGAGACCCCGGTCCTCCTCGGCGGCAGCATCCTCGCCGCCCGCCATCCCCAACTCGACGACCGCATCCGCGAACTCCTCGCGGCGCGCGCCCCCAAGGCGGTCCCCCGGGTCGTCGCGGCCAGCCCCGTCCTGGGCGCCGCGCTCCTGGGCCTGGACCACGTAGGTGCCCCCGACGACCTCCACGCGCGCGTGCGGGCGCACTACGAGGAGGCCTGAGAGGGGCGCCACGATCCTGATTTTCAGCCCATCCGGCGTTTGAGGAGCGGAAGTTTGGGGGCGGATCCCCCAAGGACGGGACGGGCAGGGGCGGCGGGGGCGAGAACCTCCCCGCCGAGCCACGGGAACCAAACAGATCCGGAACACGTGTTCATGGGAAGGGGGCGGCGCGGGGAGCTTCGCGCTGCGTGGTGATCCGAACAAGATCGAGTCAAGGCCTGTGCGGATGTCAGTCCCGGCGGCGATACTTGCGGCCGTGCACCTTCGCCGACCGACCGTGCTTCCCGCGGCCGAGGCGAAAGTGACCGAACGGATGACCATGGGGGAGGTCAAGTGACACACCCGCCGAAGGGCAGCGCGGCGCCACCGGGGCAGGCCACGCCCACGATGCCGGCCGTACCACCGCAGTCCGGGCCTCCCGCGCCACCGGGCGGATTCAGCCCGCAGCGGGGCGGCCCCGCCCTGCCGCAGAACAGGCCCACCGATCCCGGTCCGACACCCACCCGCCGCACGGCATGGGCGGAGGGCATCGACCGCCTGCGCGCCGCGGCGACCACGGAGCCGGGCCGGCTGCGGATCATCGGCGCCGTACTCGCCCTGCTGGTCGTCGCGTTCGGCGCGGTCACCGCCTGGCAGATGACGGAGCGCGCGGCCGCCGCCGACGACGTGCTGCACAGCAGCCAGCCGCTGAGCGCGAGCGCGGCCGACATCTACCGCTCCCTCGCCGACGCGAACACGGCCGCCTCCAGCGGCTTCCTCGCGGGCGGCCAGGAGACGAAGGCCTCCCGCGACCGGTACGAGCAGGACATCAGGACGGCCGCCGCGAAGCTGATCACCGCCGCCAACAGCTCGAAGCCCGGCTCCCCCTCGGCCGCCACGATCACCAAGCTGAACAAGCTGCTGCCCGAGTACAAGGGCCTGATCGAGCGGGCCCGCGCCAACAACCGGCAGGGCTACCCGCTCGGCGGCGCGTATCTGCGGTACGCGAACGACAAGATGCAGCAGCAGATGCTCCCCGCCGCCGAGGATCTCTACAAGCGGGAGAACCAGCGGCTGAACGCCGACTACGCCGACGCGAAGCCCTACCCGTGGGCCGCGATCGGCCTCGGCGTGCTCGCGCTCGGCGGCCTCGTCTGGGCCCAGCGCCGCAACTACCGGCGCACCAACCGGGTGTTGAACCAGGGCATGGTCGGCGCCAGCGCCGCCGCCACGGTCGTACTGCTGTGGCTCGTCGTCGGGCACAGCGTCGCGCGGGCCGGACTCGACGAGTCCTACGACCACGGGGTCCGCTCACTGAACGTGCTGCACGACGCCCGGATCGCCTCCCTGAAGGCGCGGGGCAACGAGAACCTGACGCTGGTCAGCCGCGGCGCGGAGACCAAGACACTGGCCGACGGCAAGACGACCGTCGACCTCTACGACTACGACTTCCAGCACGACATGAAGACGCTCACCAAGGGCCTGGCCCTGGCGTCGGACCTCGCCGACGACCAGGCGGGCGGGCAGCCCGTGACGGCGGCGACCGCCAACATGAAGGAGTGGAAGGCCCGTCACGCGCAGGCGCGCACGGCCGACGACAAGGGCGAGTACCAGAACGCGTTGGACTTGGTGATCGGTTCCAAGAAGGCGACGGGCCAGTGCTTCGACGGGGTCGACACGAACCTCGCGACAGCGCTGACACACGAGGAGAGCGAGTTCAAGCGGGCGGCGGGCGGCGGCCTGGACGCGATGACCGGCCTCCCGGTCGGCGCGGCCGTGCTCGCGGTACTCGCCGCGGCGGGCGCGCTGCTCGGCATCGGGCGCAGGCTTTCGGAGTACCGGTGAGAGGGGGAGCGGCGATGATCGCACGACGCCTGAGGGCAAGCCTGAAGGGCTGGGGCGGCGTGGGCGCGATGGCCGTCGCCTGCGCGCTCGCCCTGGCCTTCGCGCTGCTGCTGCCGCTGAGCGACGCGCGCGGGGACGGCAGCACGGGCATCGGCGGTCAGGGCGTGGCCAAGGGCACGCAGGCCAGGGCCGACGACTGCACCGATCCACAGGACGAGAGCCTGTCCCCGTCCAGCGCGGACGGGGCGACGATCAACGCCATCAAGAACCGCAAGGACCGGCGGCTGATCGTCGGTGTCGACCAGAACAGCTATCGCTGGGGCTACCGCGACCCGAACAACCCGAAGGCCGGCAGCGACCTCGAGGGCTTCGACATCGACCTCGTCCACGCGATCGCGAAGGACATCCTGGGCGACCCGAACGCCGTGCAGTTCCGCGCCATCCCCACCAACCAGCGCATCCCCGCCATCCAGAGCGGCAAGGTCGACATGGTGGTGCGCACGATGACGATCACCTGCGCCCGCCTCGAACAAGTCGCGTTCTCCGCGCCGTACTTCCTCACGGGCCAGCAGGTCCTGGCCCCCAGGACCTCAGTCATCAAGGGGTACGACAAGACGCTGGCGAAGAAGAAGATCTGCACGGCGACGGGCTCCACCGCGCACGACAAGCTGGACGCCGACAAGAAGGCGGGCACGCTTGTCTCCTCCGCCGACATATCCACGACGGTTCCCAACCAACTCGACTGCCTGGTCAGGCTTCAGCTCGGCGAGGTCGACGCCGTGGTGACCGACGGCGCGCTCGCCGCGAGCCAGGCCGCGCAGGACCCGACGGTCGAGCTGAAGGGCGAGACGTTCACGAGCGAGTACTACGGCGTGGCGATGAAGCTCGGCGCGGACGATCTGGTACGCCGGGTCAACCAGGTCCTCGTGGACTACCGCAAGAGCGGCTGGCGGACGTCGTACGACAAGTGGCTGTCCCCCACCCTGGGCAAGGATTCGCCGTCCTCGAACCCGCCCGCGGCGAACTACAGATAGCCGGCGCGGGCAACCGAGCCGATACCACTGGGGAGTTACCCGGGCGCACCGGACAGGCGCACAGGGAACGACGAAGAGAGCGAGAGGTGATCGATGGGCGTCACGGGACCCCCCGGGCCGGTGATGGACCGGGACGAGGTGGACCGTGCGCTGGGGCGGCTCGGCGCGGAGCACGAGGCCATCGAGACCTCGCTCCTCGCCCTGCAGGACCACGCGGGCCGCAGACTCCTGGAAGGCGCCGAGCTGACGGGCACGACCAAGGAGCGCTGGACGTCCGCGGAGGCGTCGATCACCTTGCTGTGGGCGTATTTCGACGCGTACGCGGACGCCCTGCGTTCGGCGCGCGAGATCCGCTCCCGCCGGCGCTGGTCCAGCCGCGAGGACCTGGCCGAGCTGACCGAGCTGCTGCGCGGCTCTGGCATCACGGTCGCCGGTTCCACCACGGCCACGGCGAACGCGCCGACGCTGGCCGGCTCGGGCAGGCTCAGCGAGCAGTTCTCGCTGGCCGCGCTGGTGGAGCGGATGAACGAGCTGTACGCGTCCTCGCTCGACATGGTCGTCGCCGCGGACGCCGTGTGGTCCGCGCTGCCCGCCCGGATCGATTTACTGGCCACGGAGCTCCAGCGCACCCGTCAGCTCGCGCACTCCGTGGGCGTACGCCCCGGCGAGCACCCGGCGGGCGACGACCTGGAGCGCATCACCCGCACGCTGACCACGCTGCGCGAGCGGGTGGTGTCCGACCCGCTGGCCTTCTGGGTTCCCGCTCGGGGCAGTTCGGCGCCCGGCGGCGGACGCCCGGACACGACGACGTACGACCGTGAGGCGCGCGCCCTGGAGGATGTGCGCCGGGAGATCGACGCGGTGCTCACCGTCCGGCAGGACGCGGAGGCGCGGCTGGTGAAGCTGCGGGACACGCTCAGCCGCGCCGACCGCACGCTCGCCGAGGCGAGAAGCGCGCGCGGTGAGGTGCTCGCGAAGATCGCCGCGTCCGAGGTGCCGGCCGTCAGCGGTCCGCCGACGGCGCTGCAGGAGCAGCTTGCGATGGCCGCCGAGTACCGCAGACACGCCCAGTGGCACCGCCTCTCCCCGCTCCTGGAGTCGCTGGAGGAGAAGGCGGAGGACGAACTGCTTCGCGCCCGCGAGTCGTTGACCGCGGTCACCGCGCCGCTGGCGGTCCGCGCGGAGCTGCGCGGCCGTCTCGACGCGTACAAGGCGAAGGTGGCCCGGCACGGCCTCGCCGAGGACCCGTTCCTCGTCGAGCGCTACGACGCGGCGCGCCGCATGCTGTGGAGCGCGCCCTGCGATCTGCGGGTCGCCGAGCAAGCGGTGCTGCGCTATCAGCGGGCGGCCGCCGATCTGCTCAGCCCGCGGGTGCCCGAGCAGGGCGCACCCCATGACCGTGTGGACAGGGGGGAATCATGAGTCAGCAGCGCAACTGTCAGCGGCCCGGTTGCTCGGGGTCGTACGAGGACATGGGCGGCGGCGAGCTGTACTGCGACACCTGCGGTCTGGCCCCGGTCGTGTCGGCGAACGGCGCGGTGAGCTCGCCCCCGACCGGGATCACGGCGGGCGGCAAGGGCTCGCGGGGCTCCAACAGGGGTTCCGGCAGGGGTTCCGGCAGCAGCAGTTCCCGGTCGAGTTCGCGTACGTCGTCGCGCTCCTCGCAGTCACGGCGCTCGGTCTCCGGCCGGCTGTCGCGCTCGCTGTCGGGCTCCTCGACAGGCCGCTCGGTGTCGGTCCGCAGCTCCGGTTCGAGCGCCGGTTCCACCGGGCGCGGCCGGCTCGGTGCCGGTCTGGTCGAGGTGCCGGACGTGCCGCGGCCCGACCCGCGCGAGATGGTCCAGGACAACCCGGAGGTGCCCGAGCGCAAGCGGTTCTGCTCGCGCTCCGACTGCGGTGCGCCGGTGGGGCGTTCGCGCGGTGACCGGCCCGGGCGTACGGAGGGTTTCTGCACGAAGTGCGGCCACCCGTACTCGTTCGTGCCGAAGCTGGGCGCGGGCGACATCGTGCACGGCCAGTACGAGGTCGTGGGCTGCCTCGCGCACGGCGGCCTCGGCTGGGTCTACCTCGCCGTCGACCGCGCCGTCTCCGACCGCTGGGTCGTCCTCAAGGGCCTCCTCGACACCGGCGACCAGGACGCGATGGCGGCGGCGATCTCCGAGCGGCGCTTCCTCGCCGAGATCGAGCACGCCAACATCGTGCGGATCTACAACTTCGTCGAGCACCTCGACCAGCGGACGGGTTCGCTGGACGGGTACATCGTCATGGAGTACGTCGGCGGGAAGTCCCTCAAGGAGATCGCCAACGGGCGCCGTACGGCGGACGGGAAGCGGGATCCGCTGCCGGTGGAGCAGGCCTGCGCGTACGGCATCGAGGCCCTTGAGGCCCTCGGCCACCTGCACAGCCGCAACCTCCTCTACTGCGACTTCAAGGTCGACAACGCGATCCAGACCGAGGACCAGCTCAAGCTGATCGACATGGGCGCGGTGCGCAGGATGGACGACGACGAGTCGGCCATCTACGGCACGGTGGGCTACCAGGCACCGGAGGTCGCCGAGGTCGGACCGTCGGTGGCGAGCGACCTCTACACGGTCGCCCGCACGCTCGCCGTCCTCACCTTCGACTTCCAGGGCTACACGAACGTCTTCGTGGACTCCCTGCCCGACCCCGACAACATCGAGGTCTTCCGCCAGTACGAGTCCTTCTACCGGCTGCTGGTACGGGCCACCGACCCCGACCCGGCCCGCCGGTTCGCCTCCGCCCAGGAGATGGCCGAGCAGCTGACGGGCGTCCTGAGAGAGGTCGTGTCCCTCCAGACGGGCCGGGCGCGTCCAGCCCTCTCGACCCTCTTCGGCCCCGAACTCAAGGTCACGGACACCGAGCTGTTCGGGCGGCTGGACGGGGACGTGTCGCGGCTGGGGGCGCGAGTGGTGCCTACGGGGCGTCGGCGCGGGGCCACCGCGGCGGGCAACGGCGCAGCACTCACCGCCGCTTCCGGCACCGGAGCCGCCGCACTGCCGGGCGGCGGAGCCGCGGGTGTCGTGCCCGGAGCCGCGGGTGCGCTGCCGGGCGGAGGCGTCGGGATGCTGCCCGGCGGAGCCGCTGGTGCGGTGGGCGGCGCAGGCGCGGGTGTCGTGCCCGGAGCCGCGGGTGCGCTGCCGGGCGGAGGCGTCGGTGTGCGGCTGGGCGACGGAGCCGCCGGTGTGCTGCACGGCGGAGCCGGGAACGCGGGCGGCGTAGGCGTCGGTTTCCGCGGCGGCCTCGTCAAGCCCGTTCAGGCCGCCGCCACCGCGCTCGCCCTGCCCATCCCCCGGGTGGACCCGAGCGACCCCAACGCCGGCTTCCTCGCGGGCCTCATCGCGTCCGCGCCCGGCGAGCTGATCACGGCGCTGCACGCGGCGCCCACCGGCTCCCTGGAGCTGCGGCTGCGCGAGCTGCGGGCCCGTCTCGAGATGGGCGAGCTGGGCAGCGCGAGCAGGGCGCTCGAGGCACTGGAGGCCGACCACGCGGACGACTGGCGGGTGGTCTGGTACCGGGGCATCGCGGCCCTGGCGACCGGGGAGCACGAGACCGCGGCGCTGTCCTTCGACGCGATCTACGACGCCTTCCCGGGCGAGCCCGCGCCCAAGCTGGCCCTCGGCCTGTGCGCGGAGGTGCTCGGGCAGCTGGACAACGCCGCCGAGTACTACCGCCTGGTGTGGACGACCGACCCCAGCTATGTGAGCGCGGCGTTCGGCCTGGCCCGCGTCCAGCTCGCCGCGGGCGACCGCCGTGGCGCCGTACGCACCCTGGAATCCGTACCGGAGGCGTCCATCCACTACACGGCGGCGCGGGTCGCCGCCGTGCGGGCGCGACTGCGGCAGCGGCTGGCCGAGGAGGCGGCGGCGGCGCCGTTCCTGGACGATCTGACCGCGGCGGCGGGTCAGGTCGAGGCGCTGGACGGATACGGTCTCGACGCCGTGCGACGCGAGCAGTTGTCGACGGAAGTCCTTGGCTGCGCGCTGGACTGGGTACTCTCCGGTAGCCAGGGTTCCGCTCCGGCTTCCGGAGGCGGACGCGTGCTGCTCGGCAGCGAGCTGGACGAGCGCGGCCTGCGCTTCGGCCTCGAGCGCTCGTACCGCACGCTGGCCCGGCTCGCGCGGGGCGGCGAGGAGAGGATCGACCTGGTGGAACGGGCAAACCGTTACCGCCCCCGGACGTGGGTGTGATTGATGTCCCAGATGCCCCAGCCGACGGCCCTTTCGCGGTGCCCCAGTTGCGAGGAGCCAGTGGAGGCCGGTGACCGTTTCTGCGGTGCGTGCGGGTACGACCTGTCGGCGGTGCCCGCACCGCCCCAGGACAACCCCACGGTCACCATGAACGGCTCGTCACCGCGCCCCCCTTCGGCCGTCGCGTCCGTGGACTGGCCCCTCGCCCCCGAGGTGGACAGCTCCGACATGCCCGCGCCGGTGCACCGGGCCACCGACATCCGGGGCACCGACTCCGGCGGCTCCGAACTGCCGGAGCCGGCCGGCGAGTCCGCGGGCGCTCACCCTTCAGGCGTACGGTTCGACCGGCCCTCGGAGCCGGACGAGTACCCGCTGGCTCCCCCGGCCGCCGACGTCCCGGCCGCGGGGCCGCCTGCCGACCCCCGCACCGCCGAGCTCGGGGCACCCCCCGCCGGCACCAAGCTGTGTGTCGCCTGCCGTTCGGGCCAGGTCGACAGCGACGGCTACTGCGAGAACTGCGGGCACGCGCAGCCGCGTGAACGCGACCACATGGAGCAGGAGTTGGGCGCGGTCGCCGCGGTCAGCGACCGGGGCCTGCGCCACCACCGCAACGAGGACGCGTTCGCGATCTCCTCGACCGCGCTGCCCGACGGCTCGCCCGCGGTCGTCGCGATCGTCTGCGACGGCGTCTCCTCGGCCACCCGACCGGACGAGGCCTCCCTCGCCGCCTCCCGGGCGGCGAACGAGGCGCTCCTCGATGCCCTGCCGCTGGGCACGCACCCGCAGCAGGCCATGCACGACGCGATCGTCGCGGCCGCGGAGGCCGTCAACTCGCTGGCCGACGCGTCCACCGCACAGGGCGAGCACGCCCCGCATGTGAACGCGCCCGCCTGCACCCTCGTCGGCGCCGTCATCACGCCCACCCTCCTGATCGTCGGCTGGGTCGGCGACAGCCGTGCCTACTGGGTGCCCGTCGATCGCGCATCGCCGCCGGCCCGGCTCACCGAGGACGACTCGTGGGCCGCGCAGATGGTCGCCGCGGGCCTGATGAACGAGGCTGAGGCGTACGCCGACGAGCGCGCCCACGCGATCACGGGCTGGCTCGGCGCGGACGCGTACGAACTGGAGCCGCACACCGCTTCCTTCAAGCCGGACCGGCCGGGTGTAGTGGTGGTGTGCACCGACGGGCTGTGGAACTACGCGGAGGCGGCCGAGGACATGACCGAGGTCGTCCCCCTCGACGCCGCCGAGCGGCCGCTGCACAGCGCTCAGGTGTTGGTCGGCCACGCACTGGACGGCGGGGGCCACGACAACGTAACAGTGGCCGTCCTGCCGTTCCCGGCGCCGTCGCAGGGGGCAGGATCCGCCTGAGGCCGACGCCCCGCATACGGGGGGCGGCCTCGGACCGGAGGGGACCGGTCCGCATACAGTCATCACCTCCGCCGGCAGCGGAGGCCTGAGGGGGACAGAGAAGGCATGGCCAATTTCTCGAAGTCGAACGTGCCGCAGTTCTCGGTCGACGTGTACCAGAACGAGTACCTGCCCGAGGGCGGCCGCGAGGTCAACGCGATCGTCACCGTGAGCGCGACCGGCGGCGGCACCATCGGAAGCGCGGTCGCCTCACCGCACCTGTACACGGCGGGGCAGGGCCCGGACGCGGCCGTCGCCGTCATGGTCGACTGTTCGGGCTCGATGGACTACCCGCCGACCAAGATGCGCAACGCCCGTGACGCGACGGCCGCCGCGATCGACACCCTGCGCGACGGTGTGCACTTCGCGGTGATCGGCGGCACGCACCTCGCCAAGGAGGTCTACCCGGGCGGCGGACGCCTCGCGGTCGCCGACGCGGCCACCCGCGACCAGGCCAAGCAGGCGCTGCGCAGGCTGAGCGCGGGCGGCGGTACGGCGATCGGCACCTGGCTGCGTCTGGCCGACCGGCTGCTGTCCTCGGCGGACGTGGCGATCCGGCACGGCATCCTGCTCACCGACGGCCGCAACGAGCATGAGAAGCCCGAGGATCTGAAGGCCGCGCTGGACTCCTGTGCCGGGCGGTTCACATGTGACGCGCGTGGAGTGGGCACCGACTGGGAGGTCAAGGAGGTCACCGGGATCGCCTCCGCGCTGCTCGGCACCGCTGACATCGTCGCCGACCCGGCCGCCCTGTCCGCCGACTTCACACAGATGATGGAGACGGCGATGGGCAAGGAGGTCGCGGACGTCTCCCTGAGGCTGTGGACGCCGGTCGGCACCGAGATCAAGTTCGTCAAGCAAGTGGCGCCCACGGTCGGGGACTTGACGGACCGTCGCACCGAGGCGGGCCCGCGCGCCGGCGACTACCCCACCGGATCCTGGGGCGACGAGTCGCGCGACTACCACGTGTGCGTCCAGGTCCCCACGGCCGGCGTCGGCCAGGAGATGCTGGCCGCCCGGGTCTCGCTGGTGATCCCGCAGGCCGACGGCAGCGCGCAGGCACTGCCGGGCGCCCAGGGCCTCGTACGGGCCGTGTGGACCGACGACATGGTGGCGTCGACCTCGATCAACCCGCAGGTCGCGCACTACACAGGTCAGGCGGAACTGGCACAAGTCATCCAACAGGGCCTGGATCTGCGTAAATCGGGTGATGTCGACGGAGCAACGGCCAAGCTGGGACGTGCCGTTCAGCTCGCGAGTGCGTCGGGCAACGCCGATACTGCGAAACTGCTTGCGAAGGTGGTGGACGTCGTCGACGCCGCGGCAGGTACTGTGCGATTGAAGGCAAAGGTCGAAGAGGCCGACGAGATGACGCTCGAAACACGGTCCACAAAGACTGTTCGTGTAAAGAAGTAGCGAGCCCGGTTCCCGAGGGGAGCCGGAGAAACCCGGCCATAACGGCCGGAAAAGGAGAGGGGGAAGCGCCGACATGCCGACCTGCCCGAACGGACATCAGTCGGGTTCCGACGACTGGTGCGAGGTCTGCGGTCACCGCATGGCCGGTGCCGTGCCTCCGCCGCCTCCCCCACCGCCGCCCGCCGCCGGGTACGGCTATCCGCCGCCCGGCTCGCCCCCGCCGCCGCCCGGCCCGCGTTCGCACCTTTCCGCCGTGCCGGATCCCGGGCCGGAGCTCTGCCCGCAGTGCCGTACGCCCCGTGAGGGCGCCGCGCCGTTCTGCGAGGAGTGCCGGTGGAACTTCCTGACCAACACCGCGACGTCGTACACACCGGCGGCGCCGCGACCGCCCGCCTCCGCGCCGGGCGGTCCGGGCGGGCCCGGTGGGCCCGGGGGCCCTGGTGGCCCGAATCCGGCGCTGCGGTTCCAGCAGCAGGGACAGGGGCAGGGTCAGGGTCATGGACAGGTACCCGGGCAGCCGGGCGGTCCCGGAGCCGGCCACGGTCAGGACCCGTTCGAGTACCAGAGTTCGCGGCCCTCGCAGATGAACCGCCCCGCCGAGCCGATCCCGCCGGGCCCGCCCGCCCCGCCGTACGGCGGTGGCCCCTCGGGCTTCGGCGGCGATCCCTCGGGCTTCGGCGGCGACCCCAACGGCTTCGGCGGCGATCCCTCCCGTCCGGTTCCGCCGCCGCCCGGGCCGACACCCGGTGGCCCCGGCGCCCCGCAGGCCTTCACCCAGCAGCCCGCCTCCCCCTTCACCCAGGGCGGACCGCCGCAGCCCGGTGGCCCGGCCTTCGGCGGCGGTGACGACGACTGGGTGATCTCCCCGCCGTCGGCCGGTACGCCCGGTGGCCCGGGCGGGGGCGGCTACGGCTACCCGCAGCCCGGCCCCACCCAGGCCCCGCCCGGACCCGCCTATCAGCAGCAGCCGCTGTCCTGGTCCGCGACGATCGGCCCCGACCGCGAGTACTTCATGGCGATGATGCAGCGCTCGGGCCCCGAGGCCGCGGGCCTGAACCTGCCGGCGTACTCGCCGGAGCAGCAGCGCCCGCTCACCGGCAACCAGATCACGATCGGCCGCCGCCGGCACTCCACCGGCGACACCCCGGACATCGATCTGTCGGTGCCCCCGGAGGACCCGGGCGTCTCGCACCAGCACGCGGTCCTGGTCCAGCAGCCGGACGGCAGCTGGGCGGTCGTCGACCAGAACTCCACGAACGGGACGACGGTCAACGGCGGCGAGGAGCCCATTCAGCCCTTCGTGCCGGTGCCGCTCCAGGACGGCGACCGGGTACACGTGGGCGCCTGGACGACGATCACCATCCGGCGGGGCTGACCCCGGCAGTCACGGCAGCGGCCAGGCGTACGGCCCTGCGGGGTCATCCAGCCAAGCCCAGGCGCGTGCGCCGCTGACCGTGACGCCGTACCGCTCGCGCACCGGCTGGTCCTCGCGCTCCCACAGCGTGTACGCGTCGTACGGGTCGAGGCTGCCCGCCGTCAGGGTGAGCAGGAACCGGAACAGTTCGTCACCGCGGGCCCGGCGTGGCAGCTCACCCAGGTGCGCCGGCTCCGGCTCGGGCCGGGTGTCGCCGCGCAGCGGCACGAAATAGGCCGGCGTGTGCAGAAAGCGGCCTTCGGCATGCCCGGCGTCCTGGACGCGCAGCGCGATCAGACCGGTGGCCAGCGGCGCGAGGATGCGCGCGCCCGGGGCGCACTGCGCGAGCCAGGGGCGCGGAATCGACGTCAGCGTGCAGGTGGCGATGATCCGGTCGAAGGGGGCGCGTTCGGGGACCCCGCGGGCGCCGTCGCCGGTAACGACGGCCGGGCGGTATCCGGCGGCGTCGAGATGCCGGCGGGCCGACTCGGTGATGTCCGTGTCGAGGTCGATCGTGGTGACGCTGTCGTCGCCGAGGCGGTGCGAGAGCAGGGCCGCGTTGTAGCCGGTGCCGGCGCCGATCTCCAGGACGGCGTCCCCGTCCCGTACCTCCAGCTCGGTCAGCATCTTCGCCATCAGCGACGGCTGGCTGCTGGACGACACCAGCTCGCCGTCGCGCACCCGGGTGGCCAGCGGGGCGTCGGCATACGCGCCGCGCAGCCAGCGCTCCCGCTTGCGTGGATCGGGATCCTCGCCCCACAGGCGCTCGTAGCCCCCCATGGCGCCGACGTAGTAGTACGGCACGAAAAGATGGCGCGGGATCGCCGCGAACGCCTCACGCCAGACCGGGTCGGCGTCCCAGGCCCCGCTCGCGTCGATCTCGCGCACCAGGGCCGCCCGGGCCAGTCCGGCGAGGTCCTCGAGGTCTTGATCGAGAGCGTGTGTGCCCATACGTCCACTGTGCTGCGGGACGGTCCGAGAGGCGAGCGCCGGACTCGGCCGATCGCGTACGGGAGGTGAGTGGTCCTAAGCCTTGAGTCCTCGGTCACCTCGTCTGAGACCATGGACAGGTGAAAGAGATCCGACGCGGCACCCTTCAGGAGCAGACCTTCTACGAGCAGGTCGGCGGCGAGGAGACCTTCCGACGCCTCGTGCACCGTTTCTACGAGGGCGTCGCCGAGGACCCGCTGCTGAAGCCCATGTATCCCGAGGAGGACCTGGGTCCTGCCGAGGAGCGCCTCACGCTGTTCCTGATCCAGTACTGGGGCGGCCCGACGACGTACAGCGAGAACCGAGGCCACCCCCGGCTGCGGATGCGGCACGCCCCTTTCACCGTCGACCAGGCCGCGCACGACGCCTGGCTGAGGCATATGCGCGTCGCCGTGGAGGAACTCGGGCTCTCCGAGGAGCACGAGCACACGCTGTGGAACTACCTGACGTACGCGGCCGCTTCGATGGTGAACACGGCGAGCTGAGCACTGCTCACCGGGCGCGCTGACGCGCGCACTCCGGTCGTACGACGCCGCGGGACCTGTCAGCGCACGCTGACGTCCAGCGCCCCGAGTCCCGCCCGGCGCACGGCGATCGACCCGTACGGCGTCCGCAGCCGGAGCCACGCGCCCGACGAGTACAGCCCCCATGGGCTTTCGTCGGGCTCGGCTTGGCGTACGGGGCGCAGGAATCCGAGCGACTGGGCCGCGTGGGCGGCCCGTACCGGAAGACCGGTGTCGCCGATCGGCCGGGACCAGATCTCCCGCCCGATCCCGTCGAGTTCGGCGCGGGTACGCCGCTCGGGCGCCAACTCCTGAGTACGGTCCCGGAATTCGGCCACCGCGGCGCCCACCATCGCCCGTACGGCGTCCGGCGCGGGCAGCCCCGACTCCTGCCGCCAGCCCCCACGGGGCGGCAGCACACCGGCCCACGGCGGCCCGGTGACGGCCTCGGGAACGGCGGCGGTGGCCGCCGACTCGTCAATGGATTCCAGGAGTTCACCGGCCGAGACGGTCACGTCGAGAGTGACGTCGAGCCCGTTCTCGTACGGCTTGGCGAGGCGCGCCGTTCGGATGGCGAGGACCTCGAACGACGGCGGCCGGCCGAAGACCGCGAGCGTGGTGCCGTGCGCCTGCAGGCGCACGGCGGCGGCACGGTCGTAGTGGATCAGCCGGGAGAGGAAGGCGGCGAGGTCGGCCGCCTCCCCCACGTCGGCGAGGTGCAGGACGGTCATGCCGCGACGGCCTCGTCGACGTCGTCGCGGTACTCCGCCAGGAACTCCCGCTCCTCGGTGGTGAGGCGGCGCGGACGCTGGGCCTCGAAGTCGAACGGCACGATCACCGTCGAGGCCCGGACGTAGACCTGCTCGGGGTCCTTCACCTCGTAGGTGATCGTGAAGGACGCCGCCCGTATCTCCGTGATCCACAGCTCTACGTCCACCGGCGCGTGCCGGTGGACCAACTGCCGCTTGTAGTCGATCTCATGGCGAGCCACCACAGACCCCTGCTTGAAGTCCTTGTCCGGGCGGAACAGGAAGTCGATACGGGCTTCCTCCAGATACCGGAGGAAGACGACGTTGTTGACGTGGCCGTACGCGTCCATGTCCGCCCAGCGCAGCGGGCAGCGGTAGATGTGCCGCAAGATCGATCAGCCCCGGGTCAGCTTCTTGTAGGTGGCACGGTGCGGGCGCGCCGCGTCCGCACCGAGCCGCTCGACCTTGTTCTTCTCGTACGACTCGAAGTTGCCCTCGAACCAGAACCACTTGGAGTCGCCCTCGTAGGCGAGGATGTGCGTCGCCACTCGGTCCAGGAACCAGCGGTCGTGGGAGACGACCACGGCCGCACCGGGGAACTCGAGGAGCGCGTTCTCCAGCGACGACAGGGTCTCGACGTCGAGGTCGTTGGTCGGCTCGTCGAGGAGCAGCAGGTTGCCGCCCTGCTTGAGGGTCAGCGCCAGGTTCAGGCGGTTGCGCTCACCGCCGGAGAGGACGCCGGCCGGCTTCTGCTGGTCCGGGCCCTTGAAGCCGAACGCGGAGACGTACGCACGCGAGGGCATCTCGACCTGGCCCACATTGATGTAGTCCAGCTCGTCCGAGACCACGGCCCACAGCGACTTCTTCGGGTCGATGTTCTCGCGGCTCTGGTCGACGTACGAGATCTTGACGGTCTCGCCGACCTTGATCGTGCCGGCGTCCGGCGTCTCCAGGCCCTGGATCATCTTGAAGAGGGTGGTCTTGCCCGCACCGTTCGGACCGATGATGCCGACGATGCCGTTACGCGGCAGCGTGAAGCTCAGGTCCTCGATGAGGACCTTGTCGCCGAAGGCCTTGGAGAGGTTGTTGATCTCGACCACGACGGAGCCCAGGCGCGGGCCCGGCGGGATCTGGATCTCCTCGAAGTCCAGCTTCCGCATCTTGTCGGCCTCGGCGGCCATCTCCTCGTAGCGGGACAGACGCGCCTTGGACTTGGCCTGTCGGCCCTTGGCGTTGGACCGCACCCACTCCAGCTCTTCCTTGAGCCGCTTGGCGCGCTTGGCGTCCTTCTGCCCCTCGACCTTGAGGCGGGAGGCCTTCTTTTCGAGGTACGTGGAGTAGTTGCCCTCGTAGGGGTGCGCGCGGCCGCGGTCCAGCTCGAGGATCCACTCGGCCACGTTGTCGAGGAAGTACCGGTCGTGGGTGACGGCGACGACGGTGCCGGCGTACTTCGCGAGGTGCTGCTCCAGCCACTGCACGGACTCGGCGTCCAGGTGGTTGGTGGGCTCGTCGAGGAGGAGGAGGTCGGGCGCCTCGATCAGCAGCTTGCAGAGCGCGACGCGGCGGCGCTCACCACCGGAGAGGTTGTCGACCGGCCAGTCGCCGGGCGGGCAGCCCAGGGCGTCCATGGCCTGCTCCAGCTGGGCGTCCAGGTCCCACGCGTTGGCGTGGTCCAGGTCGTCCTGGAGCTTGCCCATCTCCTCCATGAGCGCGTCCGAGTAGTCGGTCGCCATCAGCTCGGCGACCTCGTTGAAGCGCTTGAGCTTGCCCATGATCTCGGCGGCGCCGTCCTGCACGTTCTCCAGGACCGTCTTGGACTCGTCGAGCGGCGGCTCCTGGAGCAGCATTCCGACGGAGTAGCCCGGCGACAGAAACGCGTCACCGTTGGAGGGCTGCTCGATGCCCGCCATGATCTTGAGAACGGTGGACTTACCGGCACCGTTCGGACCGACCACACCGATCTTCGCTCCGGGCAGGAAGCTCAGGGTGACGTCGTCGAGAATCACCTTGTCGCCGTGCGCCTTGCGCGTCTTGCGCATGGTGTAAATGTACTCAGCCAAGAGAAACCGTCCGGACGCTTGAAATCGGCAGTGGGCAGATACACCCCATCTTGCCTGACGGCTACCCCTGGGGGGAAACGCGTTCGTCCAGGGGCCCGCGACCTGGCCGTTCACCGACCCCTCCCGTAGCTGACCTGTCACTGGTCGTCGCCGTCGGTCGCTGCCGAGGGACCTGGCACGGCCCAGGGTTCCGCGGCCCGGACCCGCCGCACTCCATCGCCCCGGCCCCATGGTTCAGCTGCGTCGAACCCACCTCGGGCGGGACGTCAGCCGCCTTCTCATCGGCGACCGCTGGATCGACGCTCCCGAACAGCGCGGGTCCCCCCACGTCAGCCGCGGAGCCCGTCCCGTCATCGTGGCTGGGCCGCGACGGCAATGAACTCTCCCGCACGGGCTCCCACGACAGCCTGGACATCTGGACATCCGCACCTGGGGACGGATGAGAGAGGAGTGAGGGCCTCCGTCCCCTCGTGCGTCGGCGTACGAGGGAGCACACTTTTATCAGGGGCGTAGCTCTGGAGGTGATCGTGATGACACAGGCGACACAAGAGACACAGACGGTGCGGGCGCGGACCGCGGTCGGGTGGCACGTCGAGCTGGAATTCGATGAGGACGACCACCGCACGCGCGCTGCCGCCCTCCTGCGACTGCCCGACGGGAGCGAAGTGCGGGCCCACGGGTACGCCAGCCGCCACCCCTCCGACTCGAACCAGCCGAGGGTCGGCGAGGAGGTCGCGGGAGCGAGGGCGCTGAACGAACTCGCGATGAAGCTGCTGACCAAGGCCCACGACGAGATCGACGAGGCGTCGGGCAGGACATCGCATCCGCTGACTTGAGCCTCGGGACGGGGCTGATCTGATCCGAGCGCGGTGAGCAGGCTCCATGACGGGCACAGCGAGCCGGGTGGGCGTCAGGTGATGTGCCGCAGCAGCGCGGCGACCGCCGGGGATGGCTCACCGGGCGGGCGTACCACCATGACCTTCCAGTGCGGCGCGTGCCGGTCGAACCGGTATTGCGGCAGGTCGGGAAAGCGGGACGCGATCGACTTGGGCATGATGCAGACGCCCAGGTCATTGCGGACCAGTTCGGCCGCCGCGACGATGTCGTTCACCTCGAAGGTGGTGCCGTGGTCGACGCCGGCGGCCCGGAAGGCCCGGTCGACGGCGTAACGGATGGCCCAGCCGGGCGAGAAGTCCACCAGAGGCAGCCGGGCGACCTCGGCCAGCCCGACCTCACCGTCCGCCGTCGCTCCGTCGACGACCCGCTGCGGCGAGGCCAGCAGCACCATGTCCTCGCGGGACAACAGCCGTGTCGTGAGGCCTCGTTGCTGCTGGCGGTCGAGCGCCACCACGGCCAGGTCCACCGTGCCCTCGCGCAGCGCCTGCCGGATGTCGGCCACCGCCGCCTGCCGCAGGTGCACCACCACACCCGGGTGCTCGGCCCGCAGCGCGGCCAGCGCGTGGTGCAGCCCGGCCCAGACTCCCTGCATCGTGCCGACGGTCACCCGCCCGCGCAGCTGGCCCTGTACGGCGTCGACCGCTTCCCGGGCCAGTTCGGCGGCCCGGAGCGTCGCGCGGGCGGCGGGGACGAACGCCTCGCCGGCCGGCGTCAGAGCGACGCGGTGCGTGGTGCGGTCGAACAGCGGGGTGCCCAGCTCATGTTCCAGGGCCCGGACCGTGCTGGAGACCGCCGACTGGACCACGTGCAGCCGCCTGGCCGCGGCCGTGAACCCGCCCGCCTCCGCGACCGCGACGACGACCTCCATCTGCCGTAGATCCATGGTCCACTCCCGGTGCTGCGGCGCTCCGGTCCCGGCCCGGAAACGGCGATCTCCGCCGCATCGTAGGGCGGACGCGGGTGCCGCACGGCAGCGCCGGGCCGGAGCCGTCAGGCCACCGGCACCGGCACCATGGCGCGGACCGGGACCGTCAGCGGCTCATCAACGCGAAGACGCCCCAACCGAGGTGTTCACGCTCGTACTTGGCGTACCGGGCGGGATCCGCCGAGAGCTCGGCGCGCAACTCGGCGGCCAGCTCGTCGTCGGGGTTGCGGTCGAGCCAGCGGCGGATGTTGAGCCACTGCGCCGCCCGGTACCGGTCCCAGCTGTCCTGGTCCGCGAGCACCATCTCGACGACGTCATAACCGAGTGCGCCGAACTGCTCGATCAGCTCCGGAAGCGGGCGGAAGTCGTCCCTCGCGGCGGCGTGGCACGCCTCGACGGTCTCCTGGTCCGGGGGCTCGTGACGCCAGTACGGCTCCCCGATCAGCATCGTGCCACCGGGCCGCAGGCTGCGCTGTAGCAGCGCGACCGTGCCGGCGACGCCGTCGCCGATCCAGGTGGCGCCGATGCATGCGGCGAGGTCGACGGGTTCGTCGGCGACATGGCCGCAGGCGTCGCCGTGGACGAAGGTCACCTGCTCGGCGACGCCCAGCTCGGCCGCGCGTGCACGGGCTCGCGCGGTGAACTCGGTGCTGATGTCGACCCCGGTCCCGGTGATCCGGTGGTCGCGGGCCCAGGTGCACAGCATCTCGCCCGAACCGCTCGCGAGGTCGAGCGCGCGCGTTCCGGGCGCCAGGTCCAGCGCCTGTCCCAAGGCGGCCAGCTTGTCACTGGTGAACGGGTTGTGGATGCGATGACTGCTCTCGCGGATGGTGAAACTACGTGGCAGATCCACGGATGAGATTCCTTACGTCCGATGGGGTCGGGGCGCTCGCGGAGTACGGCCGGCCGTAGCGGGCCGCGATTGCCTGAACCGTCATCACATGCACCCCATCAGGACGTGCGGATCTCGAACGTGAGCGAAGTTAGGGCGCTCCGCCCCCTCGTGTCCATCGGTTTTGTCACGAGCCGTGCTGTGCGGCGAGAGCGAGCTTGCGGTGGGTGCGGACCATCATGGCGCGGGCCATGAAGGGGTGGACCTTCTTCACGGCCCCCCAGTAGAGCCTGGAGCGCAGGGCGTTCGTCTTCACGGAGCTGCAGAGCGTGACGTGCTTCTCGTCGATGACGATGGAGGCCCAGGCGTCGAGGCCGGCGGTACTCACGTTCATGAGCGCCTCGCCGTCCTGCTGCTGCGCGATCGGGAAGGCGTCACGCAGGATGCCGGTCCAGGCCGCCGGATCGCGCGGCATCCCGGGGTGCAGCCGCATCGCGTACGCGTCCTGGTAGTCCGGCCGGTCGACGGCCTCCCTGATGAGCCGGGCGCCTTCGGGAAACGCCACTGCTACGGGCTTGTCCTTGATCATCACATACCTCCATACGCTGGCGTATGGAAAACCATACGGTACCGTATGGTCATGGTGCAACGGCAGCAGACGAAGAAGGCCAGGCTCTCCGCCCGTGACTGGGCCGACGCGGCCCTCACCGCCATCGGTGAGGGCGGCGGCCTCGCGGCGGTCGCGGTCGAGCCGCTGGCCGCCCGTCTCGGCACCACGAAAGGGAGCTTCTACTGGCATTTCGCCAACCGTGAGGCACTGATCGAGGCCGCGCTCGCCCGCTGGGCCGAAGCCGACACCGAGGAGATCATCGCGGCGGTCGAGAGCGAGCCGGACCCGGAGAAGCGGCTGCGCAGACTGTTCACCGAGGTCACCAAGCCGGCCACCGTCGATCCGCTCGAGCTCTCGCTGCTCGCCAGCACCGACCACCCCCGGGTCGCCGCCGCTCTGCGACAGGTGACCGAGCGGCGAATCGACTACCTGACGGGGCTTTTCGTCGAGCTCGGCCTCGCGGAGGACGTGGCGCGGCGGCGCGCGCTGATGGCGTACAGCTTCTATCTGGGGCACACCCAGCTCGGCCACGCGGCGCCGTCCGTGCTGCCCGGGCGCGCGGAGTTCCCCGCCTACCTGGAGGCGACGATGGACGCACTTCTCCAGTGCGGGGAGCGCGAGTAGCGCGTGCCGGCGTCCGTGTGAAGGCAGGGGATCGCGCACCCGGACACCGCGAAGGCCGCCCGATGGGCGGCCCCCGGGTTTTCGACCCCCCGCCGGCCGCGGCTATGCCGCGCTGGCCTCCGGTTTCAGCAGGCCCAGTTCGACGGCGTGCACTCCGGCCTGGAAGCGGGACACGGCGCCCAACTCCTGCATGAGCTCAGCGACATGGCGGCGATAGGTACGAACGGAGAGGCCGAGGCCCTGAGCGGCGGCCTCGTCGGTTTCTCCCGAAGTGAGGCACACCAGTATCTGGCGGGCGATCTCGGTCCGGCCGCGCGAGGACACCCGGCGGTAGCTCTGGGCGGGTGTGGCATTGGACCAGGCCCCGGTGAACAGGGTGTCGAGCGCGCGCAGCACCATCGGCACCCGAATGGTCACCGCCTGCGGGCCCGCCACTCCGAACTCGGCACGCATCAGGGCCATTCGTCCGTCCACGATCAGCACCTCCTGATGCTGCTGCGTCGAGATCCTGACGTCGAAGGTGGTCTGCGGGCGTACGGGAGCCAGATGACGCCGTACATGCCGATCGTCGAGGATCCCGGGACCGCCGAGCACCCGGACCCTGACACCGGCGGCGGAGATCTCGCGCAGGCTGTCGAGAAGGCTGCTGAGGGCCTCCGACATGGCCACCCGGCAGGGCAGCGCCAACGACACCGAGCGGCGCGCGGTGGAGATCAGACGCTCGGCATTCCTCCGTATCCGCGCATTGCTCGGATCGGGCACCACGGTCAGCGCGCCATGGGCGGCGTTCGCCCGGTGCCGGGTCTTGGACACCGCGTCCTCGACCAGTGCCCGCATCTGCAGGAGCGCCTGTTCCAGATCGTCCCCGCTCCCCGATTCCGATCCATGGCCAAGGCTGAGCCTTGAACCCGCCATGTTTCCCCCTTGTTGGTGCTTGTCGGTCTTGTTGGTTCTTGTCGGTTTGTCTTGTCAGTCCTTGATTTCGCAGATCGCGGCGCCGGATGTCACGGACGCGCCGACCTCGGCGCTGAGGCCCTTGATGGTTCCGGAGCGGTGCGCGTTGAGCGGTTGTTCCATCTTCATGGCTTCCAGGACGACGATCAGGTCGCCCTCCTTGACCTCCTGGCCTTCCTCCACGGCGACCTTGACGATGGTGCCCTGCATGGGAGAGGCGAGGGTGTCGCCGGAAGCGGCCGGCCCGGACTTCTTCGCGGCCCGCCGCTT
>NZ_JBEZKJ010000052.1:0-58362 GCF_040651675.1 Streptomyces sp. NPDC048415
CGGATGCACACCCTGCGTCTTCGCCCACTCCGTCAGATTCACACCGTGATCATAACACTCACCTGATCAAGGTTACGCTCACTAAATCGTGCTTGGAAATGAGGAGTTGAGAACCCCCCGGTCTCAGCTGGCTCATACCGCTCTTCCCCGGGCCGCATGAGCCAGCTGATGGCACCGAGAACGAGGCACGATTCCTGGACCGCTCGCGGACGCGGGCGTGGACGGTCGAAGTACGCCTCAGCTGACCCGAAGACCGACCGCCAGCGTCAGTTCAAGGACCCGGTGTGGCGATGCGAGATCCGGAAACAGCTCCCGCAGCTGCGACATCCGGTACCGGACTGTCTGAGGATGGACGAACAACGCCGCCGCCACCTCGTCCCGCCTGCCCTGGTGCAGCAGCCACGCCCGCAACGTTTCCTCCAGCCGCCGTGCGGTCGCGACCGGCAAGGTCCGCAACGGTGCGAGGGCTCGGGCACGCAGGTCTGCGAACGCGTCCACGTCGGCGCTCAGCACCAGCTCGGGCAGGTGGTCCTCGGTGTCGCGAATATCAGAGGAGAGGGAGCGCGCGCGTACGGCTCGTGCGTACGAGGCGGACGCACGAGTCCATGGCCGGGCCGGGCCGACCACGGCGGTGCGGTCGGTCAGCTGCCGCAAGAGATGTGATCGGTCGGCATCGGGGACGAGCAGCACACCGGTGGCGTCCGGCAGATCGTCGAGGACGAGGGTGCTCGGGTCGAGCGCGCGGTAGGCAGGCCGGGCCTCGGCGGCAGGCAGCAGGACCGCGGTCAGCGAAACCGGAGGCTGCCACCCGGCCCGTTGAACAGAGGCCAGCAGCACGTCCGGGCTCGCGCCGGCGAGGAGGTCGCGGGCCAGGTGTTCCAGGTGGCGCTCGTGGGCCCTGCCCCGGGCGGCCAGTTCGTCGGCGTGGCCCGCGGCGCTCGCGGCGGAGAGCTCGTCGATGTAGGCGAAGGTCAGCTCGGCGAACTTGGCGACCTCGGCGGCGGGCAGACCTGCGGGTACGGCACCCGCTGCCAGGCATCGCCAGGCCACGCGGGCGCCGACGCGGTAGGCGCTGAGCAGGGCGTCCATCGAACGGCCGTCGCGCACCTCGCCGCGGCCCAGCTCGTAGGCTGCGTCACCGGCGTCGCCGCCTGTGGCGTTCCCGCTCGCGAGGTCCAGGTAGTGCCCCAGGGCGGTGCGGACGGCTCGGCGGATGGTGCCGCCCATGTGGCCCGAAAGGGCGTTGGCGTAGGGAGGGACCTCGTCGATGATCGCCTGGACGACCTCGTCGGCGGTGGTCTTCAGCGCGGCCCGAAGTGCGGTGACCGTCGTCTCATCGAGGGCCGGTTCGCTGACCCTCCGGATTGCATGGCTCACGTTTTTGTTCCTTGCGAACAATTCAGCCGACCAGATTTACGTTCTGCGGTCAGGACTTTACGCCTTGAGGCGCAGCAAGCTGGAGTCATGACGAGTGCAGCCCTCCGCAGCAGGGCGTGGAAACTACTGGAGATGGTCACGACGCCGCTGCTGCCGTCGGACTACCTCGACCTGGTCAGCCCGCTGCGTGCGGGCGCTGACCTGCGTGGGCGCATCGAGGCCGTGCACCCCGAGACGGGTGACGCCGCGACTATCGTGATCAGGCCGGGACGGGGCTGGCGCGGCCACACGGCCGGTCAGTACGTGCGGATCGGGGTCGACGTCGACGGGGTGCGCCTGTGGCGTGCCTACTCCCTCACCTCGCCGACAAACCGCCAGGACGGCCGCGTCACGATCACCGTGAAGGCGATCCCGGACGGCAAGGTCAGCAACCACCTGGTCCGCAGGGCGAAACCGGGCACGCTGATCCAGCTCGACCAGGCGACCGGTGACTTCGTGCTGCCGCAGGCCAAGCCCGCCAAGGTGCTCTACCTGACGGCCGGCAGCGGCATCACGCCCGTGATGGGCATGCTGCGCGACATCGAGTTCGACGACGTCGTCATGGTCCACTGCGCGCCACAGCCGCAAGACGTGATCTTCCGCGACGAACTGCACGACCTGGTCGCGGACAAGAAGCTGCGGCTCACCGAGGTGCACACCGACACAGACGGCATGCTCGACATCGCCCGTCTCGACGAACTCGTGCCCGACTGGGCCGAGCGCGAGACCTGGGCTTGCGGGCCCGCGGGCCTGCTCGACGCCGCCGAAGAGCACTGGACCGAGCACGGCGTCCAAGAGCGCCTGCACACCGAACGCTTCCGCCCCAGCATCGTCGTCGCCGGCGACGGCGGCGAGGTCACGTTCAGCGCCACCGGCAAGACCGTCGACGCGGACGGCGCCACGCCGTTGCTGGACATCGGCGAGGAGGCCGGCGTGCTCATGCCCTCCGGGTGCCGCATGGGCATCTGCTTCGGCTGCGTCACGCCGCTCAAGGCGGGCACCGTCCGCGACCTGCGCACCGGCGAGATCACCGAGGCCGAGCCGGGCGTCCTCATCCAGACCTGCGTGTCCGCCGCGGCGGGCCCCTGCGACATCGAACGGTAGGAGCACCTTGACCGCCACCGACCCCACCGCCCACCTGACCGCGGAGCAGATCGAGGAGCTAGGCCGCGAGCTGGACGCGATCCGCGACGAGGTGATCGCCGGCCGCGGCGAGAAAGACGCCGCCTACATCCGCAAGGTCATCTCCGCGCAGCGCAAGCTCGAACTGGTCAGCAGGGGCGTGCTGCTGTTCTCGATCTTCCCGCCCGCGTGGCTGCTCGGCACCGCCGGGCTGTCCGTGGCGAAGATCATGGACAACATGGAGATCGGCCACAACATCCTGCACGGCCAGTGGGACTGGATGCGAGACCCGAAGATCCACTCCACCACCTGGGAGTGGGATCACGTCTCGCCGTCCGAGCAGTGGAAGCACTCGCACAACGAGCTGCACCACACGTACACCAACGTGATCGGCAAGGACAACGACCTCGGCTACGGCATCATGCGCGTCGACGAGGACCAGAAGTGGCACCCGTTCCACCTCGGCCAGCCGCTGTGGAACTTCATCAACGCCTGCTTCTTCGAGTACGGCATCGCAGCCTACGACCTGGAGCTCGGCAAGAACCTGCACAAGCGCCGCCGCAAGAACCCGGAGTTCCGCGCGCGGGCCAGGGCCGTGGGCCGCAAGATCCGCAAGCAGGTGCTCAAGGACTACGTGATCCATCCGCTGCTGTCGGGCCCGTCGTTCCTCACCACGCTCGCCGCCACGTTCACCGCGAATCTGGTCCGCAACATCTGGTCCCACTCGGTGATCATGTGCGGGCACTTCCCCGAGGGCGTGCAGGTCTTCGAGCGCCGGTCGATCAAGGGCGAGACGCGCGGCCAGTGGTACCTGCGCCAGATGATGGGCTCGGCGAACATCAGCGGCAGCAGGGCCATGCACTTCATGACCGGCAACCTGTCGCACCAGATCGAGCACCACCTGTTCCCGGACCTGCCGAGCAACCGGTATGCCGAGGTCGCGGTGAAGGTGCGCGCGCTGTTCGAGAAGTACGAGCTGGAGTACGTCACCGGCCCGCTGCCCAAGCAGGTGTTCTCCGCGTGGCACAAGGTCTTCCGGCTCTCGCTGCCGAACAAGAAGCCCAAGGTCAAAACGCCGGACCGCGAGCAGGAGCTCGTCGCCGCCTGATTCCCGGTATTGGTTCAGATCTCTCGGCCGTACCGGCGGCACCGCCGGCTTCGGTGAGATCCGTTGCGGACGGTGGGCGGCCGCGACATCAGACCGTACGACACGGGATCCGGGCAGCCCGGTGTCCGGCTGCGCTGCCTGGACGTGCGCCAGGAGCTCAGCACACAGCCCCCGGCGAGGTGCTGCAGTGCGCTGACCTGCCATGGTCGGGCCGGTAGTCGGGTGCGTACGCGCACTCGGTTTGCCGACGGGCGGGCTGGGTGGAAGGCATGGGCTGTGACGCGGACACTGCCGGAACCGATGCTCGCCGCCCCTGTGTCCGACCCTGCGCTGCTGCCGGGATGGGCGGGTGAGCCGAAATGGGACGGGTTCCGGGCAGGGGTCTCCGTCGACGCGGGCCAGGTGGTGCTGCGCTCCAGGCGCGGCACCGACATGGCGCCGGCCTTTCCGGAGGTTGTGGCCGGGGCTGCGCAGCTGCCGGACGCGACCGCGCTGGACGGCGAGCTGGTCGTGTGGGACGCCGCGGGCCGCCTCGCGTTCGAGCGGTTGCAGAACCGGCTTGCCCGGCGCGCTGCCGGAGCAGCCCGGGCGGCGGAGGAGTGGCCGGCCCACTTCGTCGCGTTCGATCTGCTGCGGCTGTCCGGGACGGACACGACCGGATGGCCGTACCGGCGGCGCAGGGCCGCACTGGAATCCGTGTTCGCCGCCCGCCGGATGTCGACGCCGTGGGCGCTGTGCCCGTCGACCACCGAGGCCGACGTCGTGCGCGAGTGGCTGACTTGGGCGTCGGAAGGAATGGAGGGGATGTTGCAGCCAGGGTTTGGTGTTGACCGATTGACCACCATGTTGCCGGTCCGCAGTTCTACCTGTCACGACCGCCTCTGTCTCTGAGCCCTGCGCAGGTCACGCCGAATCCTGTAGCAACGCCTGCATTCGGTCTCTACAGTCGCCAAGTCCGCCCGACATCACCGTGATGCTCAAAGAGCAAACCAGTGCCTGCAAGGCAGCACGCGACGCCATCGCCGCCGGCGGCGAGGTAGTGCTCTACGAGGGACAGCCGCCACAGTGGATGGTCGTCGGCATCGCTGCGACAAGGTTGAAGCGGTCGTTGAAGATCGGCCTGACGACCCTCGGCCTCGACGAGACCGTTGAGATCCTCCGCGCTCGGCACCGCGACGAGCAATTGCGTACCGGCAACATCGTCGCAGCAGACCGATCTTGGTTCTTCACCCTGTACTTCGACTCCACCGGGACCGAGCTCTTGGCATGCAGCGGTCTCAAAAACGAGCGTCGCTCGCAGGAGAATGGTCAGGAGCTCCAGCTGTAGAGGCCGCCACCCGTGTCCACCGCAGACGCCGCAAGCCGGGCAACTCCTTGCAGGACCGCCAGTAGATCATCGTCGGTCATGTCGTCCCCGTCCTCAGACCGGACCCGCGTGGACCAGCGGCCTGCAAGCTCTCCCAGCTCGGCGGAGCTCGCGTTGGCCAGCGCCCGGGTCAACCGCTGCGGCAGAGCGAACACCTCAACGCCGTCGTTCAAGGGGGCAGTGACCCACTCCGGCCACGCCCACCCAAGGAGCTGCTCAACCGGCGGGGCCTCGGCCGAAGGCTCCTCGAAGTACATGTCCCATTCGGCGATGGCACTGTCTGGCTCAATGAAACGGCAGGTCACTGACTCAAAGGCCTCACCAGGTCCCCGCAGGCGCGTCGCAGCAGCGGTCTCGTCGTCGGCGGCGAGGAAGAACCCTATGTCGTGGGCCATCTGAGCATGATGGCAGCCCGCCGAGCTGACGCGGGTGACGGATATCGAGGCCAGGTGACATCTGTCTCGACCAGTCACATGCGGCTGAAACTCCGCTCTGGGCTGCACGGCTTCTGTCAGTGGCCTCTGTCAGGATGCCCCGGTCAACATCGTGATCAGGAGAGACCATGGGCACTTGGGACGTTTGCCCCTTCGACAACGACACCGCAGCGGACTTTGGTGGTGACCTTGATCAGGTAGCTGCAGGCGAACGTGAGGGCATCGTCCGCAGTGCTCTCACACGTGTGATCGACACCGCGGCTTACCTCGAAGCACCCGAATCCGAGGTAGCCGTAGCCGCGGCCGCGCTCGTCGCGGCGCAGTGCCCCGGGGGTGAGCCGGCCGATCCAATTTATCGGCCGGAAGAGCCCCTCCCGGATCTCACTGGCCTGCGCGATCTCGCCCTTCAGGCCCTCGACCGCATCATGACCGAACCGTCCGAACTGATTGACCTATGGGCCGAGTCGGATGGCGGGCCCTGGCGCGCGAACATCCGCCGCCTGCAGAACGTGCTCCTGCCACAGCCATCGGGAGAACAGCTCAGCCTGATCTGACCCACCCCGACCCGCACCCGTCCTACCCGGAAGGTCATTATGAGCTGGGACGTCCTTCTCATGCGTCTACCCGCCGACGTCACCTCTGTGCACGAGATCCCCGCCGACTACACCCCGGACCCGCTCGGCCGGCGCGACGACGTACGCGCAGCTGTCACTCAGGCTTGCCCCGAAGCTGACCTCTCGGACCCAGCCTGGGGCGAGCTCTCCGGCCCGACTTGGTCCGTCGAACTCAACATCGGGTTGGAAGATCCGGTGGACTCGATCATGCTCCATATCCGGGGCTCCGGCGGCGACGCGGTGACGGACGTCTTCCGTCTTGCCGAGGCTCTGCGGTGCAAGGTGCTCGACTGTGCGAATGGGGACCTGATAACCCCAGGGCATACGTCAGGCTGGGAGGAATTCCAGGAGTACCGGGATCGAGCGCTCGGACCCTCTCAGTGATACCCCCTGGTCGCAGCACTAGCATCCGGCCCATGCACCCTGAATCCCGATCGAGCCTTGATGGCCTGCTCCCGCCCGGTCGGATGGTCACATCCGATGAAGGCGACGGAGATCGACAGCCCTTGTGGCTTAGTGACGGGCCAGCCGCGCCTGAGCTGTGGACGCGGATGTACACCGAACACGCACGTTCCGGCTTGTGGCCGCTGCTCCTCGACGCGCTGGACCCGAACGATGGCGAGTTCCGCCCTTGGGGGTCCGGGGAGGTCTTTCCTGAGCTGATCCGGCACTCGCTGGGTGACAGCTCGCTGGCGCACCTGATTGGTGGCGACGGAGTCGGTCATCGGGGGCGGCGGGGCAGCGGGGTGACAGCGCGGGCATCGTGAAGGGCGGCGCGCAGGAGGCCGTTGTCGATGCTCAGGCGTTGGATGGCGGCGATGGCGAGTTCGAGCTGTTCGGCGAGGTCGCGGTTGTCCCGTCGCAGCCGGGCGTTGTTGGCCTGGACTTTGCTGTAGGCGTCGGCTGCGGTCGTGCCGCTTGGCGTGCGCGCGATGGCGGCGAGCTCGGCACAGATGTCTGGGTAGTTGCGGCGGAAGGTGGTGTTGGCGAGGCCGAGGCGGGTGGCGAGGGCCAGCACGCTCGGGCGTCGGCCGGTCTCGGAGGTCAGGCTGTCGATGGCGGCGTGGACGTCGGTGCGGCTCGGCAGTGGGTGGCGGTGGGCCGTCACTGGGCGGTCCCGTTGGCGGTGAGAAAGGCGTGGATCGCGTCGCGGCGCCGGGCCAGGCCGGTGTGCAGCAGCGGTGGGAGGACGGGGCGGCCGCGGAGTCGGTGGTCGATGCGGTCGGCCTCGGTGGCAAGGGTGGTGGTGTTGTCGGCGGTCAGCGCAACGTTGCGGCATTCCAGCGGTTGGCAGTCGTGCGGGACTGGACCCGCTCGGCCTCCGGGGGCGGAGCGGGGTCGGCACAGTGCCTTGTCCGGGTTGAAGACGCAGGTGACGTAGGTGCCGGGGTAGACCTCGGGGTCGTGGCGGGCCAGGACGCGGCGCAGGCGGGCCAGGTCGGTGACGACGGAGCCGGTGAACCCGGTGCGGTGGTGGAAGTCGGCGAGCCGGACGGCTGCCTCGTGGGCGGCGGGGCCGCTCAGGTCGTGCTGGTGGTCGGTGGTGAGGGCGAGGAGGTGTTCGCCGCGCTGCATGGACTGTTCGGCTTCGACTTCGGCGCGGAAGCCGGAGTCGCTGGTGCCGGCGTAGCCCTCGAACATCTGGATGCCGAGGTGGCGGTACTGGACGGCTCCGGCGATGACGCCGCCGGGGCGGCGGGCGATGTACCAGGCCAGGGTGCGGCGGAACTGCCGGGCGGTCAGGTTCCAGGGCTTGCCGTGACCTCGGGGATCACGCCTGGGAGGCCGTAGTGATGGCAGTAGGCGTTGACCCAGGTGATCACGGGGTTGATCAGCTCGTTGCTGGATCGCAGCGTCATCGCTCCGGCCCGGATGCGCTCTGCCGGGTAGAGGCTGCGCAGGAGCAGGTTGGTGGCGGGCGGCTGGAGGCGTTCGAGGACGGCGACGGCACGGGCGGCCGGGGCGCCGATGATCCAGGTGGCGATGGTGCCGGCGGGGTCGCTCTCGCCCTTGAAGGCGAGGCTGGTGATCGTCCACCGGTAGGGGTGGCCGGAGCCGTCGAGCAGGGTGTGGGTGCTGCCGCGGCGCAGGTGCTTGATCTCGCTGTCGCGCATCCCGGACAGGTAGGCGATCAGGATGTAGCAGGCTCCTTGGAGCAGGCGGGCCAGGTCGAACGTGCTGAAGCGGGCGTGCGCGTCCCGGTCCTCGTGCCCGATGGGCTCGTCGGCCGCCAGGTGGGGCCAAGCGGTGGAGAGGTGGGGATGAGGGATGTGGCGCCATCCGGGGTGGCCGGTTTCCCGGCGGATGCGGTAGGCGTCGAGTGCGGTGAGGATGTCGGGGGCCAGGCCGTCGATGATGCGCAGGCACCAGGCCAGGAGCGGGCCCATGACGTGTTCGGGGATGCGGTGGGTGGTGTTCTCGGCGCGGGTGCGGCGGGTGCTGTTGCCCCAGTCCTCGCAGTCCAGCGGATCAACGGTGAGGCGGTCGCCGGGCAGCACGGTGCGGTAGCGGTAGAGCATACGGACCGAGCTCTGGGCGACCTCGCGGCTGGCTTCGCTGGGCAGTACGGCGTGCAGGTGCAGCGCGTAGGCGGCGAAGTCGTCGAGGGTCAGGTCGGCCAGGCGGGGCTGGCCGGGGCGGGCGGCGACCCAGTGGGTGAAGCGGAGCTGCTCGGTGAAGTGCCGGCGGATCGACATCATCTTCGGCCGCGGCTCGTTCAGCGGCAGCTTGCCGGAGAGCATCGCGGCGAAGAGGTCCTTCAGGGTGGGGACGAAGGTTGCCGGTGCTCGGGTGAAGTTGAGCCGGGTGGGGGCTTGGTGACGCTGCAGCAGCGCGGGGGCCAGCAGCCAGGCGTCGTCGTCGTAGCGCGCGGTGTCCTCCAGGCGGTGGCCGGGGGCCAGCGGACGGCCGGCGAGGACGAACCGGCTCCCGCCGATTCCCTCAGGCACTGGCGCGGATGCAGGGTTGGTCAGGGCTGCTGCCATGGTTCTTCCACCAGGTCGAGGTCGGCGTCGTGGTCAGTTTCGGGGTTGGCCTCGCGGACCTGTTCGGGGGTGAAGCGGGTGAGGACGTCGTGGCGGATCGCCGCGAAGGCAGGCCCGTACCGCTGCCACCAGACCTGCTCGTCCATCTGCCGGCGCCGCTTGTCCATCGCGTCCAGCAGGGCGAGCAGGCGGGGAAGGTGGCCGGGGGTGATGACGCCGCCAGGGAGCACCGGTCCGGGTCCGCCATGGCCAGCCGGAGTGAGGGACAGTGTCGGCTATGGCCGTTGTCCCTGCGCTGTGCAGGCTCGAGGCTCGCCAAACGGCGGGTTGCTGACAAACCAGCTCCCTGCGCGAGTCTGAAGCATCATCTGCTCATCGGCCTGCGGGCAGGGCGGTTTCAAAGTCCTGGTGCTCATGGATCTGTGCAGGTCACGGCAGTACGACGATGGCGTCCCGCCGGGTGGTGTAGGCCGTGAGAATCTACGCAGCAGGTCTGGCATTGGCTAGGACCGCACGGCTCGATATAAGCGATCGCCACCCGGATTCTGATCGCGTTAGCTGTGGGGCATGCCTGAACTGCGCACCGATCGTCTCCTGCTCCGCCGGTGGCGGGAGTCCGACCTTGAGCCGTGGGCGGCGATGAACGCCGATTCCGAAGTCCGAGAACACCTGGGGGAACTGCTGACGCGGGAGCAAAGCGATGCCACGGTGGCAGTCATGCAGGCCGAGTTCGACGACCGGGGATTTGGGTGGTGGGCGCTGGAAGCAAGGGAGACCGGTGAGTTCATCGGCCGCGTCGGCTTGGACGAGGTGGACGAGGACATGCCCTTCGCGGGGGTGGATATCGGATGGCGGTTGATGCGTTCGGCGTGGGGTCACGGTTACGCCACCGAGGCCGCCCTGGCATGCCTTGCCTTCGGCTTCGAGGCCCTCGGGCTGCCGGAGGTGGTTGCGTCGACGACCGTCAACAACCTTCGTTCCCAGGCGGTGATGCGCCGGATCGGCATGACCCGGGACCTGGCCGACGACTTCGAGGATCCGAGCGTGCCCGAAGGGCCGCTACGCCAGTGCGTGCTGTACCGGACCCCCGCAGAGATGCTCATGGACTACACCACGCGGCGGGACACCACCAGTACGACGGTGTATCGGTGACCCGCCACACACGCAACGAAGCTCCAGTTGAAGCAATGCCGCGTAGTTTGGCTGCGGGTGGTCTTGTCAACGGCGGTGTTTATGAGGGTGGTTGCTGGTCTGTGGGGATCCATGCTGACGTGAGCGCGTAGGTGCCGCGGCTTACTTTGCGTAGGAGTCCGTCTTTAGCCCAGCGGCTCAGCTGGGCGCACAGGCTGCGGAAGTGCGTGTACTCGAGCGCCTGGGCGATTTCCCTGGCTTGCCAGGGCCGATGGGGATCGGTGCGCAGGAGTTGGAGGGTGCGGTCCTTGCAGCCGTTCCCGTCTGGTGCGGTTGTCTGCTCTCGCGAAGCGCTCTGTGGGGCTTGAGGGGAGCCGGCCGTGGCTGGGCGGTGATGGATGTTGATGTCCAGATGGGTGATGTTCTGGCTGGTCAGGGGCCGTGCTTCGTCTGGCTTGAGGGGGTAGCGCGACATGGGGCACTTGACCCTGCGGGCACTGATACGTGAGCGGCGCGCAGGCAAAAGAGCGGTCACTACGGCATTGGTGATGGTGCTTTCCGCCCCGAAGGCCTCGCTGGCGGGCAGGACGCCACCAGCGCTGATCACCTGGTCGCGGGCGGCCTGGAGGGCGGCAGTGAAACTTGCCCGGTCTGGATCGGAGCCTGGTACGGACTCGACGGCGTCCACCATGGCGCTGCGCAGTACTTGGTAGAGGGTGAGGAGAGCCCACATTTCCTGTTCGAGGCCGAACGGGTCGCAGGATCGCAGTACCCGGCCGGCGAGCAGGGTATGGCGCAGGGAATAGAAGGCTGACTCGACTTCCCAGCGCTCGTGGTAGAGACGCACCAGGACCTCGGCTGGATCGGTGCGGTGGTCCAGCAGGGTGGTGGCCAGCCGGTAGTGGTCGCCGACGCGTTTTCCGTCGCTGGTGGTCACGGTGATGTGGGCCTCGACGATGCGGAGTTTCAGGCCGCCCAGGAGAGTGAGGAAGGAGCCGTCGGGCAGGGTAGCCAGCACCGCCGGTCGGCGCCTGGGATTGCAGCGGACCAGGAGCTGAGCACCGGTGTCGGCCACCGCGGCAAGGAAACTGTCCGCGTCGAAGCCGCGGTCAGCCAGTAGCAGCATCCTCGCGTTCAGCAGCGGCAGTAGCCGCGAGGCGTAGGCCGTCTCGCCGGTGCCCGTCGGTCCGAAGACCGCGCCGAGCAGTCCGCGGGTTCCCGTCTCGCACAGGGCCATCAGCCGCAGCGCCGGATAGCCGGCCAGGCCCCAGTGATGCTGGATCTTGCCCAGCACGGCGCGGATACGTGGCTGGTCGGGAGCTTTGAGCGAGCCGCAGCCGTCGAAGGCGACAGTCCGCCAGCGGCGGTAGCACACACCGGGCGTCGAGGGCTGGGCCAGCGGCCCGGCCAGCACGTCGAACAGCGCCTTCAGCGGCGCGGGACCCAGCCGACGGCGCAGGTCTCGTAGTGCCTTCTCGGAGGGACGGTGCAGCTTCAGCCCATGCAATCCCGCAACCAGTCTGTCCCAGACCCGCGCATATCCGAGCGAGGGGAACAGCGCCAAGGCCAGGACGAAGTACACCCCCACGCGGGAGGGCAACTGTCGCAGCCGCCGTTGGGTGGAGCAGGTACGAGCCAGGACATCGTCAACGAGTTCGAACGGAACGTAAGGGGTCAGCTCGCCCAGGTGTCCCGGGGCGAAGACGCCCTCGGCGACAGTGATGGTGCGGGTGAGTGTGCAGGTGGCAGACTGGCGAGGCAACGGGACCTCTCGTGGCAGGAAGATCTTGGTCGGTTTCCCTGCTCTACCAGAGGTCCCGTTCTCATACCGGCTGAACCCCCAAGGCCGCCCGCCAACTTGACCATGTCGCCCAAAACCTAACTACGCGGCATTGCCAGTTGAAGGGGTGACCTTCCCAAGTCGCCCTGCCCAACCGGAGCTTCGATGTGCCGTCAGTCTGCCAGTGTCTGTCTGATCAAGTCGCCTTCGCGTCAGCACCGCGGACTCGTCGGCTTGCCGACTCGGCTTGGGACGCTGGTGGATCCGCGATGCCGCAGGGGGAAACGGCACCCGTTCGTGAGCGTGCTGCTGGTGGCCTGCTCGGCCGTGGTAGCCGGTGCCCGGTCCTTCGCGGCGATCGGGCACTGGGCGCGAAGTGCCCCACAGGCCGCCCTCGCCCGACTCAGCGCCCGCACCGTCTCGGTATTCGGCGTCCGTCTCGCGCCGAGTACGGCGACGATCCGCCGGATCATCAACCAGGTCTGCCCCGGCGGCCTGGCCGACCTGCTGGGATGTGACCCGGCCGGGGCGGACACCCTCGCGGTGGACGGCAAGAGCGCCCGTGGTTCGCGCCATGGCGACACTCCGGCCGCGCATCTGCTCGCGGCGATCACCGGCACCGGGATGACCGTCACCCAGCTGCGAGTGCCGGCCAAGACAAGCGAAATCACCTGCTTCGCCGCCCTGCTGGCCTCCTACGACCTAACCGGCGTGGTCGTCACCGCCGACGCCCTGCACACCCAGCGCGACCACGGACGTTTCCTCGTCGAAGACAAGAAGGCGCACTACGCCTTCACCGTCAAGGGCAACCAGAAGGGCCTGCATCACCAGCTTCGCGCCCTGCCCTGGACGAAGGCGAGCGCGAAGTTCTACGACCGCACCGAAGGCCACGGACGGCTGGAGACCCGGGTAGTGCAAGCCCTGACCGTCACCGGCCTCGGCACGGACTTCCCGCACGCTGCCCAGGTCGCGAAGATCACCCGGCATCGCACCAACAGCAAGACCGGCAGGCGCACCCGCGAGACCGTCCACGTCATCACCGACCTGACCAGCCGACAGGCATCCCCCGAACGTCTCGCGACGATCGCCCGCTCGCAGTGGACCATCGAGAACCGGCTGCACTTCGTCCGCGACACCACCTTCGCCGAAGACGCCTCCAAAATCCGGACCGAGCACGGACCGGAGAACATGGCCACCCTGCGCAGCTTCGCCATCAACCTACTGCGAGCAGCCGGCCACACGAACATCGCCGCCGCCCTCCGCGAGATGTCCTACGAGCCGTTCCACCGCCCGCTGGACCTCCTCGGCATCAACTGACCAGTACCAATCCAAGATCAAAAGACTTTGACATCGCCCTGGCCTGCGGGACAGCCCACCTCCGCTGTCTGCCGATCTCGGTGAGCTACACCAGATGGCACGGCCTTTTCGCGTGAATTTGCTTCAGCACTCGAAGGAGTGGCAGTCCTGGGCTTCCGGCCGGGAAGATCCCTAGGCTCAACCGAGGGCGGCGCGTCCAAGGGCCGTGTCCGGACCGAAGGGAGCACAGATATGGCAGAGGCGGTACCGGGTGTGAAAGATGCCGACGCGGCGCCGGGCCATGACCTGCAGTCCCACAGGCAATGGATGACGGCGTTCTGGCATGCCAGCAGGATGGTCGGGAAAGTGCTGCCGACGGCCAGCACTGACTCACTGCGCTACATTGCGCCGAAGGACCATGAATTCTTTGAAGCTTTTTTCGGCAGGTACTGCCGAGAATTCCCTGTTACGCGGCACCTCAACCCGAAGCACGTGAAGGACCAGACGCACCTGACCGTCATGTCCTTCCCCAAGGTGCGGGATTTCCGCACCCTCGCCACGCTGAACCATGCCATGCTGGTGACTTTCTACGTCGATGACCATCGTCACCGGCTGGATCTGGTGAGACTCCTGGACGACAGCAGGGCAGACCCGGTGGTGCACGCGTTCATGAAATACATCAAGAGGGAAATCCACGACGCCTACGAAGGATACACGGACGCATTCCGGGAGTTCCTTGCCGGAAACCTGCTCCAAGGCAAGGTCAGACGGAGTGAACTCCTCTACAGCAGGGTGAAAAGCGTGACCATGGGCATCCTCCCTGTGCACTACGTCCGATGGTGTCTGTACGGACTTCCGGCCGAGAAATTCGGCACCTTGAAACTCCACAATTACATGCACTGGCTGGAACTCGACACGGTGCTGGTCAACGACCGGTATTCACTCGGCAAGGAATCAGACTCGAGCGAGTGGAACGCCATCGCGGCACACGACCTCAGCCACGAAGAGCTGACCGCCATGATCGACGACAACTACGCCCACCTGATCGCAGCCCTGGGGGAACTGCTGGCGACCGAGGAAGACAAGACATGCGTAGCTGCGTATGAAGATTTCAAGATCTGCGCGGATGCGACGAAAACCTGGGAGGAGTTCTCTCCCAGGTACCACACCGCCCACAGCAGCAGGGAGACCGAAGGGCCGGGAAGCAGTCAGCCGGCGAATCACCGCTTCTCGTACGGGCCGACCGGCCTGGGAACGCAGGGACTTCGACTGGGCATCAGCAGCACCAGTCGCCGCCCTGTTGCGGACTTGAGGCCCGCGGACACGCGGCTCAGGCTCGTCAACGACACGACGACGCCCTGGCAACGTCGTCTCCACTAGCGGGCGATGTGCCGCAAGGCGGCGTTGCCCGAATCGAGAACGATCGCCGTCGAGGCTGATGCGGCCTGGAGATCGGACGCGAGAGCGCCGGTCGATCCTCCCCACGACCTGGACGTTCGAGGCCGTGTCGATCGGCCGTCGAGGACGGGTGCCCAGCGATCCTGTACACACGCGGTGCCCAGCACCGATGGATTAGGGAGAAGGAGAGCGATCAGCATGACCACGGTCGACGCGCTCGGCACCAGATCGTCGCCGAAGGACTCAAAGAGATCTACTTCCAGGACGGCGGAGGCCGCGCCACAGAACTCGACGAGCAATGGACGTTGATCGAACCGTACCTGCCGATAGGTGACTACGGCCTTTACCCTAGTGCCAGGCATCGAGAGCGTGGGGGTCCCGACCGTGGTCGGAGCCCCACGCTCCGAGCTGTATATCCGAGGAATCAGGCGCCGCTCCATCCAGACAGCGGGGCTGGGCCCTCCCCTTCTCCACCGTCCAGGGAGTCAACGCCCGACACCCACCGGGTCATGCGCGTTCTTGCGGCTCTTCCTGAAGGGCCGCCCGATGCTCCCGCCCATCGGACGCGAGCGGCTCCGCCGGGCGGCCCTCCAATTCCCGCTGCCTGGCGGCCAGGGCCCTCGCCAGCATCTTCGCCCGGTAGGGGTTCGACGTACCGAGGGCCTTCGCCACCTCCACGGCCTCGTCCAGCAGGGCCAAACGTCGCTCAGGCAACTCCCGCACCAGGGGCGACGCGCTCGCCTCCACCAGGACGTACGCCAGCTTCGACCCGTACGCCTCCGGCTCGACCTGTGTCAGAAGGCGGTAGATCCACAGCCCCTCGGCACCGCGCACCACCCGCCGGTTGGCACTGAGCAGCCTGACCCTCGCCAGCACAACCATGTCCTGATCCATCGATCCCCTTCGTCCCCCCACCCCCGACCGGTGCACGTCACACGGCGAGACAGCACAGCGAACGCGCCGACAACCGAGAAAGGTTGCCGACAGGTTGACCGGAGAGTGGATGACGACGAGTCTGGCGCGCGGTACCAGCTGCCACAAGGTCGAAAGGACGTGCCGTGCGTCCTACCGAAACCGCCTCCGAACAGGCATGATGGACCTGACACTCACTCAAGTCCCGCTGCCACCCCTTGCGTCGACTCAGCCACGGCATCCTGTGCATTAGTGCCAGTTTCTGACCCGGGTTTGAGTAGCTTTGGGGCCTAGGCTGGCCGGGTGTCCGAGGGCGCCGGGCAAGCCGGAGAACGAGTGTGCGCGGGCTGCGGTGAACGGCTGTGTCCGGAAGCACCGGCCCGCGGCCGTGTACTGCTCGGCGGCACGTCGTTTCCAGGCAGTGGCGTCGGGACCGTCGGCTGCGCAAGCAGGTGGCCGCAGCCTGGTCACCTACCCCGAAACCGTCGCCTCGCCCGCACACTCACCGCCCCGCCTCGGCAGCAACATAACGACGTCCTCAACCTCATCGCCCACCGGTTAAACCTCGCCCGCCTGACCCCAGCGCGAACGATCCACTCCGCGTCTTCCTCTCCCACACACACCACTGACCAGCACAAACCGGAAGCGGGCCCAGAGAACGCAGCCGCCTATAAACGCACCACTACATCTACGGGAAACCCAAGATCATTTCCACACAACTACCAAACCCCAGGCCAACCACCCGAACGACCAAACCGAACACCCCGCCAAGCCACGCCCATCACACCCGGACGCGGCCGCTCCATCTGCCCTGAGTCCCACCCTCAAGACGGGACAACGGACCAAAGCAACGATGCCCCCTGAAGATCACCGCTCCGTCACACGAGAGAGCCCGGTCGCCTGGCTTTCTCCCGAGAAGCCCGTGGTCCCTGACGTCAGCTGCGGCTACTCGATGTTGACGTCCTCGAAGGCGAGCGTGACTTCCCCACCTTCCGCGTCAACCGACGCATTGACGAGCTTGAGGACATGAACAGCCTCGCCCTCACCGTTGGAAATGGTCAGGATGGCATCCTCGGCGCCGCTCACGCCTGCGGCGGCAAGAGCCTGAGCCTGATCCGGCTCCAGCACCAGTTTGATCTGCCCGGGCTGCACTGCCTGGGGGCTCACGGGGCGCATGACGAGGTCCCCCTGAGGGGTGTTCTGCCTCACCTCGATCGACTCTTGCCCGGACGAGATGCCGCGGACCGACTTGTGACCGAGGGGCCCCGGCGAGGGGCCCCTCTCTGGGACTCCGGTCTCATCCCGTCCTGAGCATGAAACGGCGGGATGCCGAGCCAGCGGGTTTCATGACCAAGCTCTGACGTCTCCTGGCGGTGAAGGCGCGTCCAGGGCAGTCGAGTTGGCCGTCGGGTACGGTCAGGCCGGAGCGATCCGGATTCGGCGGTGGAGGCGAGCCACCGGCCGGGGCGGCATCGCGCTGGCTGGGATACCAGGACTCGAACCTGAACTAACGGAACCAGAAACCGTCGGGCTGCCAATTACCCCATATCCCAATTGCCCCGAAGACCGCGGGATCTAAGGCCAGTCGGGGCGTGTCCTGCCGCGTATAACAACGCAGTACGGCCATGTGCCTAATCTACGCATTGTCTCCGTGATGCTCGGTGATGTGCCGTGCGTGTCGATCGGGCTTTTGGGTTTGTTGTGGGGTGGGGCTTGTCGATGACCCGGCCGGTGCCGGGGAAGATTTCACTTTCATGCCCGTCTTGGTAGCGGACACGATAAGCGGATGTGCCGTTGGCGCCGAGGATCTCGATCTCGGTGGCACGGGTTCCGGAGTTCCGACCATACGGCCAGTGAACCGCAGGACGTCGCCAACCTGTGCCTGCACCTCTCCTCTCCCAACGTCCGTTGAGTACGTGGTGTCGCGGGGCGACAAGCAGCCCCTCCCACCTGGGGGGATCAGGTCCCGCCCCACTCGCCTGGGCCTGACCCCTCATGTCGTGTGCCATCGCGGGTTACTTCAGGGGCGGGTTGATCCTGCCACGTGCAGTAGATGGGGCCGGCCTCCTGCCGGAACATGCTGGGGGAGGCTGGCTCAGAGCAGTGGGCGCGCGTCGGGAAGATCTGCGCCGACGCTGCGACCGCGTCGACGCCGGGCATCGGGCCGGCTCGAGGCCCGCAGCAGAGTGTGGAGCTGATCGAGCGAGCGGGGCGCGCAGGTGTGGTCGTGGTGGCCAGCAGCAGGGCGGCGAGGCCTGCCGCGCCGCAGGGACGGCTTACCGGTCGCCGGATCCGATCGGGGGGATTCCCCCCCGACTGAGCGGCTCGCCGGATTGCGGTCGGGACGACTCCACCTTAGCGTCAACACGTCGGAATTAGTCCGAAAACGCCAACATAATCCCTTATGTTGGCTTTCCCGTGGCGTCGAATGGAGCCTTCATGTCGGTGATGACCGGTACCCAGCCCCAGCAGCAGTTCGGCCAGCAGGCCGGTGCCCCGCAGCAGCAGCTCGCGCAGGTGGTCCAGCAGTCCATCCAGCAGGCGTGCCAGCAGGCGAGCCAGCAGATCGCGCAGCGCATGCAGCAGACGCTGCAGCAGATCCAGCAGGTCCAGCAGCAGCTTCAGCAGCAGGGCCTGGCCCACCAGGCGCACCCGTACCTGGCCGTCGCGCTGCACCGCACGCTGACCGAGGGTGTCCGCCACGCGGTGGAGCAGTCCGTGCAGCAGGCGCTGCCGACCGCGATCCTGACGCTGGTGCAGCAGAGCCAGCAGGGTCAGCAGGGCCAGCAGGGCCAGCAGCAGTGGGGTGGCGGGTTCGGCCAGCAGTCGTTCGGTCAGCAGTTCCCGCAGTACCAGCAGCCTGGCTTCGGCTACGGCCAGGTGGGTCAGCCCTTCGGTATCGGCTGACCTCTGGCGGCGCGCGATGCGGTGTGCTCCGGGACTGGTTCCCGGGCGCACCGCATCACCGTGGAGGCGCAAGCCGCCCGTTATCCGGCTCAGAAGCAAAAGGACCGACGTAGACGTGGTGAAGGTGGACGTGATGGTCAAGGACAGGCCCGGAAGCAAGCCCCGAAACAACCGCGAGAGCGAAGCCGAGGGCGCGGGGGCCGGCGGGCCGGGCCCCGAGGACGAACAGGCGGCGCCGCGCAAGAAGGCCGCACCGTCGCCGATCGCGGTGCAGCCGCGCCGGCAGCGGTACATGGTGACACCGCTGCCGCAGCAACTGCTCCCGCCGGGGGTGTCCGAACTGAGCATGGACGCGGTACGCGACCGGCTGGAGAGCATGCCCGACGTCAAAGTGATCCGCCAACTCCAGCCATCAAAGAAGCTGCAGTCGGCCGGGGTCCTCCCCTCCTGCCCGGAGATCGCGGTCGTCGAGGCGGCCGAGACCCAGCTGCCCGTGATGCGAACACTGCACGTGCACATCGAACCCGACCTGCCGCTGTCCGGCACCGGACCCGCCGCCACGCCGACCGCAGGGACGCTGCCACTGCGCGACCCGGGACTGGTCATGCCGCTGGAGAAGCCAGTGGAGATCTCGCTGCGCGTCTGCGGCCCGGGCGGCGAACCGCTGGCCGGCGCGGGTGTGTTCCTGATCGGGGCGACCTGGCCGAGCCAGGGCATCACCGGGGCCGACGGCACCGTCACCGTCACCCTGGCCACGGAGACCGAACAGTCCATCCAGTCCCTGTACGTCCGCCCCAGAGGCGGATACACCGACCGCTGGATCCACCGTCCCGACCTGTCGGCGACCCAGGAAAACCTCGTCACCCTCACCCCGCTGGCCCAGGTGTACCCGGAGCTGGAGGAACGCCAGCAGTACGGCTGGGGCCAGCAGGCCATGCGGCTGGACCGGCTGCCCCCCACGTTCCGTGCCTTCGGCATCAAGATCGCGGTCATCGGTTCAGGCGTCAGCGCCGAGCACCCCGATCTGAAGCAGCGGGTGCGCTCCGGGGTCGATGTCGTGCGCGGCACGGACGAGGGCTGGGCGCACGACCCGGTCGGCAGCGGTACCCACACGGCCGGGATCATCGCCGGGGCGGACACCGGCAAGGGCGTCATCGGCATCGCCGTCGACGCCGAACTCGAGGTCTGCCAGGTGCTGCCCGACGGGCATTTCAGCGACCTGATCGCCGCCCTGGACCACTGCATCGAACGCGAGGTCGACATCGCCCACGTCGCGGTGGCGACCCCGTACCCGTCGGCGCTGGTCTCCCGCAAACTCGCCGACGCGGCCGCGGCGGGCATCGCCTGCGTCGCCCCGGCGGGCGACACCGGCGGGCCGGTCGCCTTCCCCGCGTCGCTGCCCACCGTGCTCGCCGTGGGCGCTCTGGGAGCCTTCGGCTCCTACCTGCAAGATACCTCCCACGCCAGCCATTCGGGGCCGCAGCTGACATCGGAAGGTCTCTTCGCCGCCCCGTTCAGCTGCTACGGCCCCGGCCCCGGCGTCGATGCGGCCGCCCCCGGTGTGGCGGTCCTGTCGTGCGCGCCGGAGGGCGGATACGCGGCCCTCGACGGCACCGGCACGGCCTCGGCCCACGTCGCCGGCCTCGCTGCCCTCGTTCTTGCGCACCACGAGGACTTCCACGGCCAGTTGCTGCCTCGGGGACCCGGCCGGGTGCACCATCTGTTCGAGATCATCGCCGCGAGCTGCCGCCCACTGGCCGCCCCGGGCACGGTGGAGGCGGCCCGCGTCGGACTCGGCCTGCCCGACGCCCTCGTCGCCCTCGGCCTGGCCCCTGGAGTCCAGCTCGCTCCGGCCCTGGCGCCCTTCGCCCCCTCCATGACCGGGTAGGTCCCTACTCGGTCATGGAGGGGGCGACCACACGGAACGGCACCCGCCCCTCGGGGCGCGTGCCGTTCGGGTTGCATTGACGCTACCCGCGCAGGACGGCGCGGCCGCGGAGTTCGGCTTCATGTTGGCCAAGACCCGGTCCCGCAGCAACTTGCTGAGCGTGGCGAGGCCTGAGCATGACCGCGCGGCAACTGCGCGATGCCTCCGTGAGGTCGCGAGGCTTAGTCGCGAGCCGCAGGGATGTCGATGCGCCGGCCGGTCCGCAGGCGGGACAGTGTCAAGACCGGCGCGGCGGCAAGAAGCAGCGCGAGCGCCGCGTATCCGGCTGTCAGAGTCGATGCCGCGGCCACGGCGGCGACCAGCAACGGACCGCCTGCATCGCCCAGTTCGCGGCCGAGTTCCGCGGCGCCCATGGTCTGGCCCATCCGCTCCTGTGGGGTGGCCGCGGCCAGGGCGGTGAAGGCGACCGGGGTGATCACCCCCGTTCCGGCACCGATGCCGACGGCGGCCAGCAGAACCCCGGCGATGCCGGGCAGCATCGCCGCGGCCAGCCCCGCGGCGGTCAGGGCAAGCCCGGCGGTGATCCATCCGGCGTCCAGGGCGCGGCCCGCCCGGGTTTGAACGAGTGCGGCGCAGGCGGCCAGTCCGGAGACGGCCGCGCCGGTGGCGACCGGACCCAGGCCCGCCGCAGCGCCGGAGACGGGCAGGAAACCGACCCCGACCGACAGTGCGGCAGTGGCGGCGGCCAGCGCGGCGGTCGGCCGCAGGAAGTCTCGCGCAGAGCGGCCTCACACATCCGCGAGAGACGGAAGACGTGTACCAAGACACCGGTGACGGTGCCATCTTCGTGTTCCCTGCACGAGACACCGCACGGCTGGTGGACCCTCTGCTCAGACACCTGAACGCGGCCCTCGGCCGCTACAACCGAGACCGTCTGGCCAGCTCGCCCGCCATTCTGCTGCGAGCGAGCGTGCATGCCGGACCGCTGTCCCGGCACTGAGTGACGTCACCAGCGATGACTTCCTCCCCCCGCCCCCATACAGGGGCCCGAGGCTTCCCCGAGCACTCACCTATTCGGCGAGGGATGGCGGATCGCCCTCGCGGACACGGAAACGACCGGCCAAGCCCACGCCGCGCTGGGGGCCTGACTGGACTCCCCGCACCTCGCCGACGACCAAATCCTGCACCTGGCCGCGGCAGCCTGCGCGGACACATCGGCCAACAGAGCACCTCCGCACTGCTCGTGGGAACCACGGACAGCGGCACAGTCGGACTTGCCCGGCGTCGGACCCTGCTCAACCAGCTCATCACCGAGCAGACAACTGCGCTCGCCCAGTCCGACTCCACTGCCCCGGCCGAAGACACTGCCGAGCCCGGCGCCGACAGCCACGGCCTGCCCGCAGCGTGAGAATCCTGCCCTGGCGCCGCACCACCGCCCCGCCGGTGCCGCTCAAGGACGGCACCGGCACAGCGCAAACCGTTCTTGTGCTGGACGCGCAGATCCCCAGCCACATCCTCAGCGTGTCATTCACCGTCCGCATCGATGGCACCTGGCGGCCCACGCAAACCGAAGTCCCCGCCCATCCCCATCCTCAGGCACTCGCCCGCCTTCATCTGCGCACGCGCACCGAAGCCGTTCTCAGACGCCTTTCCGTACTCCACCCGGGCGCCGCGCAGGACGCCACGAATCTCGCGCTGGCGTCCTGGGCCCCGGCCGCGGCCGGCCTTGAAACGTGCGCCGCGGTCCAGGTGACCGCCTCGCCCGACGACTGCCGCCTGGCCCAGGAACATCTGCGCCGGCAACGCGTCATCGATCTTGACCACGCAGACGAACAATCCCGCCAGTCCGGCACCTGTGCCGGGACGGGGAGGGGAGCCTCTTCCACATCACGCCATCCGCTCATGCGTTCGAATGTAGCGCAGCTTGTGCCGATCGAGGAGCCGCGTGACCATCACCAGCCTGCCCCAGCCGCGCTGCCGGGCCATGTCCATGTGATCACTTGACTCGTTGTTCTGTCACGGCGTCGGCTCCAGCCTGGCCGGCGCCAGGCAGAAGAGGAGACCCCCACTCATGTACGCACTCCGATACGCGAGCAGGATCGCAACGACCGTCGGCGCGGCAGCCCTGCTGGTTACCGGCATGGCCAGCAGCTCCCAGGCCGCGCAGGGCACGTTCTTCTACACCAGGGCAGACACCGGTGGGGAGACCTTCCTCGGCAGCACACCCAACGGCGTGTGCCTCTCCGTCCCTGGCGGCGCCCGCCAGGCGAGCAACGACACCGACACCGACGCCACGCTCTACACGAACAGCAGCTGCACCTCCTTCGCCGGGTTCGTCGGCTCCCGGCAGTCGGAAGCTTTCTCGTCCCCCTACCCGACCTTCGTCAAGTTCGGATAGCACACGATGCGGCCCCTGGCGGAGACCGGCGAGCGGGCCGTCAGGGGAACCGCCGAAGTGCACGCCGACCCCGAGCTGTACGCCGCACTCACCGCCGACTAGTGCCGCATCAGGCAACGTTTGCCCTCTGCGAGGCCCTGCCTGTCGACGATTTCGGCCGCTGCCGATAATCGACTGATGAGCACTGTCGAACGCCCCCTGCCGCCCCTGAACGCCGACGAGCGCACCACGCTTGAGAGCTGGCTCGATTTCCACCGCACCACGCTCGCCATCAAGTGCGAGGGCCTGGACAACGAGCAGGCCGCCGCCGCCTCCGTGCCGCCGTCCCCTTTCACCCTGACCGGCCTCGTCCAGCACATGGCGGAGGTGGAGCGGAACTGGTTCCGCCGGGTATTTGCCGGAGAACAAGCCCCGCCCATCTACGACCCGCAGGCCGACCCGGACGGCCCCGACGGCGGTTTCGACCTGGCCGAGAGCGCCATGCTGGGCGGCGCACTCGCCACCTGGCGCGAGGAGATCGCCCGCGCCCGCGAGCACTGCGCAGCGCACACGCTGACCGACACCGGCCGCTTCATGGGGCAGGACGTCAGCCTCCGCTGGATCTACGTCCACATGATCGAGGAGTACGCCCGCCACAACGGCCATGCCGACCTGCTCCGCGAACGCATCGACGGCGCCACCGGCGTATAGCGTTGGATCAGGCAGCGTTTGCCCGGTCGACGACGGCGCGCAGGCGCTGGTCGTCGGCGTGGCGGTTTCGCCAGATGATGTAGCGGCGGATCATGCTGCCCTGTTCCTTGTGGTCGGCGTGGTCGGTGCCGTCGAGGGTGAAGTAACGCAAGGCGGTGAACTGGGCCTCGATCCGGTTGAGCCACGAGGAGTTCGTCGGGGTGTAGGCGATCTCGACGTTGTTCGCCGCCGCCCAGGTGCCGACCCGCTGGCACCTCTTCGTGGTCAGGTGCGGCGAGAAGTTGTCGGCGACGATCGCGATCCGCACCGTCACCGGGTAGAGGCTGCGCAGGTAGCGACAGAACTCCAGGAACTGCGTTCACCTCTTGATCGGCTTGATGTGGCCGTAGAGCTTGTCCTCGGCCAGGTCCAGGGCGGCGAACAGGTGCCGCACCCCGCCATAGCGGTTGTAGGTCGCCCGCCGCCGTCGGCGCGGTTCACGGTCGGGGTTCTTGTGCTTGCCACCGCGCTCTGCCCACTGCCGCCCCGGGTGAGGCATCAGGTTGAGCGGGCCGAACTCGTCCATGCAGAAGACGACTTCAGGCTCACCGCCCTCGGGTATCACCTCACCGTCGGCGATCGCGTAGAGGTGCTCGACGCGTGCCTTCTTCGCGGCGTAGTCCGGATCGCGGGAGGTCTTCCAGGTCTTCAGGCGTTGAAAGGAGACGCCTTCCTCGCGGAGCAGGATGCGCAGGCCCTCGTGGCTGATGTCGTCGACCACCCCCTCGGCGACCAGGAAGTCCGCCAGCTTGGTCAGACTCCAGGTGGAGAATGGCAGGTCGTGCTCGGTCGGCTTGGACTTGGCGATCTTCTTGATCTCGCGGCGCTCGGGCAGCGTGAACGTCCGGGGCCGACCGCCCTGGTACTTCGGATACAGCGAGTCGAAGCCGTCGGCGTTGAAGTTGTGGATCACATCCCGGACCCGGTCATCGCTGGTGAACGACACCTCGGCGATCCTCGCTACCGGCATGCCCTGCGCGGACAGCAGCACCATCTGGGCCCGCCGCCAGGTCACTACCGAGCCGGTGCCCCGGCGGATGATCCGCAGCAGCCGTCGGCCCTCATCGTCATCGATCTCGCGTACGCGCACTCGCTCAGCCACCCGGCCAGGGTGACCGTTAAACGCCGACCGGCACAGCACCCGGACGGCGCGTCACATCACAACAGGGCGAACGTTGCCTGATGCGGCACTAGCTGGGCGCGCAGGCCGCGGGCAACACGCGCGCGGCATGGCACCCCGCCACTCGATAAGTCGAGAGGCGGCTCGTCCCAGGTCCATACCGTGTCGCCCTCAGGACCACCCGGACGGGCGGCCTCGCTGATGACGCGCTTCCAGTCGTCGGTCGTCATGCTGCCGTGGCCCTTGGTGGGTCCGGCTTCGGCGTAGCAGTGCGAGGGACAGGTGAGCTGGCAGCGGCTGGTGATCTCCAGTTTTCCGACCGCTTCTCGCGAGAAGCTGGCTGACCAGGCGCTTTGCATGCCGGACATGTTCGCCACGTGTCCGGTCGATGCTGCGGTGGCTGGCGTTCGATAGGCCCTCGCACCGGCCGTGGACCGGGATGCCTTTCGTCACGGGTCATCAGGCTGCGGTGTCGTCGCCGATCTGGAGTTCGTTCACCCATTCCTGGGAGGCCGCGAGGCTGGGAGCGGTGCCGACCGGCTCGTACGCGAACCCGCTCCACTCCTCTAGGACGCGCGGCTCGTCGGGCCGGAGGTGGCCGGCGCCGCCGTGCACCGGCCGGTGGCGCCGGTAGATGTCCATCGGCGGCCGGCGCCGCTTGTCGTACGCGGCGAGCGGGTTGTCGGCGTCCGCGCGTGGGACGGCGCGCGACGGCTGGTTCGACGGTCCGGGTCGGGAGTGCTTGCCCATGTCTCGATGCTCTCAGGCGGCGATCGTGGTCGGCCGGGCGGCGGCGAGGTCGCGGGCTCGGGTGCGTACGTCCTCGACGCCGGCGGTGCGGTACGGCCGGGTGGCGTCCAGCAGGGTGTTGAGGCGGGAGGCGACGAGGGTGGAGTCGATGCGGGCCGCTTCGTCAAGCGCCTGGTGGGCCGCGTCGGTGGCCTGCTCGACGTCGCCCTCGTCATACAGGGCGGCCGCCAGGCCGACACGGTCCATGACTTTCACCCGGTCGAAGCCCGGCTTGCGGAAGGCGATCGCGTTCTCGAAGTGCGTGCTCGAGGCCTGGGAGCGGCCCAGTTGGGCGAGGTCGCGGGCGGAGACCGCGCGGGCGCCGGCGTGCTCGGCGGCGTCGAAGTAGTCCACCCACGGCGGTACGTCGCCGAGGTCGTCGGCCAGGAGCTCGTCGGCGGTGCCGAGGTGACTCTGGGCCGCTCGCTCGTCGCCGAGGGCCGCGTGCACCCGGCCGGTCTGCGAGGAGACCAGCGCCCTTGTCGCGGGCAGTCTGGCCTTCTTGGCGGCGACGCCGAGGAGACCGAGGGCGTCCTGGGGGTGCCCGAGGTAGATCATCTGGTGGGACATGCGGGTGACGATCTCCACCCCGCGGTCGCGCTGCCCGGCCTCGCCAGCGGCGTACGTGCCGTAACTCCACAGGCATTGGGCGATGCCGTAGCGCCCGGCGTCATGGCTGGCCCAGCCCGCGAGCGCCGCGAGGTCGGCGGTTGCCGCGAACACCCGGGTCTTAGCTTCGGTGGGACGCCGTCCTGGATACGGCGGGCGACCTCGTCGAGCTGGGCGACGATTGCCGAGCGGTACAGGCCGCCGCCCTTGGAGGCGTCGGCCTTGGTGAAGAAGGCGGTCACCTCTTCGAGGGCGGTGACGGTGTCGACGTCGAAGCCCTTGTGGTCATGGTTCAGTGCGCGGGCGGTGCCGCCGAGCATCCGTTCGGCGGCGAGGATCAGCGGGGCGCCGACGGCGAGCTTGAGGGTGTCGCGGCGGTTCATGAAGTCCATCTGCGTCCATCCGGCCAGGGCCTGGGCGGCTGCTTCGGTCAGCAGCGGGAGCTGGATGCTATCCAGCACCACACCGGTACCCGTCAGGCCGAGATCACCGGCAGTGAGCGGCTGGCCGACCGCTTCCGAGAGGACGTCGGCGAGCAGGGCTCGGCGGCCTTGCGCAGCCGCTTGTTGTAGCCGGGCTGCTTGGGCAGGTACGGGAAGAGATGTCGCAAGTGGGCGCGGGCGTGGCGGAGCCACCTGGCCTCGGAGGTGAAGCCGAGCATGGCCTGCATCATCGCCAGCGTGACCAGCTCGGCGTCGGTGAGCTGCGGGGCGATCCCCACGGCCGGCCGCCATGGCGCGAGATACGGAGACGCCTTCAGCAGGTCGTCGGTCTTCACATAGAGCGCGATCGTGAGGGTGTCCAACTCTGTCTTCACACACCGACGTTGGACGCCCTCGTCCCATGCGCGCAGCCGATCCCTTGGAATCGATCATCTAGTGCCACCGGCCACCGTCGCGGTGCCCTTTCGACCAGCTCTGCCGGTGGAGAGCAGCGCCACGGCCGCGCCGAGGGCGCCGCTATCGCCTGCGCCGTGAATTCCACTTCACCCGGGGCGTCAACCCATGATCGCCCCACCGTTCTGCCATGAACATCTCAGGAATAACTCAAGAGTTGACCAGGAACGACAAAGGCTAGTCACAGTTTCAATGATCTTCTTGTTGGCATGTTCCGGCCACTCGTAGGTTTTGCGCCGGTCGGTACGCGCATCACGCGTCCCGGCCGTCCAGCGCACCCGCATGTCTCCCCTGGTTCACCCACCTCTCGGAGGAAGTACGTTGCGCAGAACCATTTCTCTCACCGCCGTGGCTTCCTTGGCCACGGCTGCTCTGGCCTTGGCCGCGCCGGCCGGCCAGGCGGCGCCCTCGGCCTCACCCTCGCCGAACGGCGTCACCGTCGCCCACTCCTGTGCGACCCCGACGCAGAAGAACGTGATGGCGTGCAAGGCGCTGCACGTCACCGCGGGCACCCCCAAGTCCGCGCACGCCGAGAGCGACCTGACGGCGGCCGCCGCCCCGTCGGGCTACGGCCCCACCTCACTGCAGGCCGCGTACAACCTGCCTTCCTCCAGCGGCGGTTCGGGCCAGACCGTGGCCATCGTCGACGCGTACGACGACCCGAACGCCGAGGCCGACCTGGCCGTCTACCGGTCGCAGTACGGCCTGTCCGCCTGCACCACCGCCAACGGCTGCTTCAAGAAGGTCAACCAGACCGGCGGCACCAGTTATCCGCGCGGTGACTCCGGCTGGGCCGAGGAGATATCCCTCGACCTCGACATGGTCAGCGCGGCCTGCCCGAACTGCAAGATTCTGCTGGTGGAGGCCAGTTCGGCGACCATGACGAACCTCGGCACGGCCGTGAACACCGCCGTCAGCCTGGGCGCCAAGTACGTCTCCAACAGCTACGGCGGCAGCGAGTCCTCCAGCGACTCCACCTACGACTCGTCGTACTTCAACCACCCCGGCGTCGCCATCACCGTCAGCTCCGGCGACAACGGCTACGGCACCGAGTACCCGGCCGCGTCCAAGTACGTGACGGCCGTGGGCGGTACGTCCCTGAAGACCTCGTCCACCTCGCGCGGCTGGACCGACACGGTGTGGAACGGAGCGGGCTCCGGCTGCTCCTCGTACGACGCCAAGCCCACCTGGCAGACCGACAGCGGCTGCGCCAAGCGCACCGTCGCGGACGTCTCCGCGGTCGCCGACCCGAACACCGGCGTCGCGGTCTACGACAGCTACCGGCAGGCCACCGGCTGGATGGTCTTCGGCGGCACCAGCGCCTCGGCCCCGCTGATCGCGGCGACCTACGCGCTGGCGGGCACCCCGTCCTCCGGCTCGTACCCGGCGTCATTCCCCTACGCGCACACCTCGGCGCTCTACGACGTGACCAGCGGCTCGAACGGCAGCTGCTCCGGCTCGTACCTGTGCACCGGCACCACCGGGTACGACGGCCCGACCGGCCTCGGCGTCCCGAACGGCACGGCGGCCTTCACCGGCTGAACGGCTCTAAGGTAAGTCGGTTGGCTGTATGCACCGCGCCGAGGACGAAGGCCGCCTTGTTGCGGCACTCGTTGTCCTCCGCGACCGGGTCGGAGTCGGCGACAATGCCGGCTCCGGCCTGGACGTACGCCGTGCCGTCCCGCAACAGCGCCCGTTGGGCGGGGCGAGGGACTGCGCCGGCTGGTCTGCCGGAGCCGCGAAGAGGCAGGTGTGCCCGAGTCCGGTCTCCGCCTCCCGCCAGGGCCGCGGAGCCGAAAGCGGTCCCGCGCGGCTTGCGAACGGGCGCGGGACCGCCTAAGCCCCGCTGTCCTGTCCGCAGCCGGGCATCGCGACCGTAGGGGTCCCGGGCTGCCCGCGCACGCCGAGCACGCCGGGAGGCACCGGTATCCACTCGCCGGCGCCACGGTTCAAACCCGTCCGCCCCATCGCGCAGCCGCGCGAGGTTGAGCTGAGTCAACGTCATGAGGCGGGCTCCCTGCGGTGGCGGGGCTCCAGTGCACGGACCGCGGTCTCGGTTGACTGATTGACGCCGGCCCCCACGGTCGCCAGGCGCTCGTCGAGATCCCGCATCACGCGGCGGGCCCGCGCGCCGATGACGAGGAAGTCCCCGTCGTCCAGCTCGATGACGTCCGGGCAATTGTTGTAACCGGTCGACCCGCGCTCGGCAGGCGTCGATCCGATACGGCGCATGGGACTCCTTGGTGACAGGATCGATGCCATGGGCACCGAGACGGACTGGGTGTACCGGGTGGACGAGCCGCACGGCTCACAGGGATGGCGCCCCTACCGCAGCGACCCCGAACGGTGGCGGGGCACGATCACCGCCGACGATTCGAGCGAGGGCCCCCAGTACGCCCTCTCCCTCGTCGTCGCCGACCTGATGACCGAGTGGAGGGCGGCCGGCCTTCACCGGGCGAAGCACGTGCGGGTCTTCCTCTGGCGCGACGAGGAGGGTGACGAGGAGGACGCCGACGCCATCGTGGAGGTCCGGCCGAGCATCCACGCTGAGTTACCGGCGAGCGACCGGATCCGCTGACGGGTGACGATTCGGTCCGGCGGCGCGAACGAACACGTAGAGGAGTGCCCGTGTCCACCGAGGAGAACAAGAGGCTGGTTCGCCGGTTCTACCAGGAGATCGACGAGGGCAACCTGGATGCGATGGACGATCTCGTGGCCGAGGACTACCAAGATCACTCGCCGCCACCGTTTCCAGGGTTCACACCTGGTCGCGAGGGACTCAAGCAGGCATTCCGTCTGTTCTGGGAGGCCACGCCCGGAACCCACGGGATCGAAGACCAGATCGCGGAGGGCGACAAAGTCGTGACCCGGCTGACGGCCCGTGGCGTGCATGAGGCGGACCTCCCGGGCATCCCCGCCACTGGCAGGCCGATCACGGTGACCGCAACGGTGATTCACCGCATCGAGAACGGCAAGCTTGCAGAAAAATGGTCGGACAAGGATGTCCTCGGCTTCCTTCAGCAGCTCGGTGTCATCCCGACGCACGGCGGGACGTCGGGATAGAAGTGGTCAACAGAGCGTTCGTCAGATGATGCAGCGCCGGATCATGCCTGGACGTGGTCTGCCACTGGTCACGACCAGAACTCGTCCTCTACCTGCTGATCCCCCTGGAACTCGCGGAACGCGACGGCCTTCCCGTCGGCGATCTCCCAGGCATGCACTTCCGGCGAGGACCAGGCCCGACCGTTGCGCTCCGCGCTGACCGTGCACAGGACCACGATCCGCGACTCGTCTGTGAGCACGTCGTCGATCTGGATGCGAAACGAGCCCTCGGACAGCTCCATGACCCGCCCGAAGAATCCGATGAGTTCCTGGTGCCCTCGGTAGTCGCCGGAGAGCGGGCTGCGTCCCGGAACGTGCCAGGTGATCTCCTCGGCGAAAGCCTGAAGCACCGCGGGGATGTCACCGGCCCCGAAGGCGTCGTACGCTCCCTCGATCAATTTCCGGTCATCGGTGACCATGGTCAGTCTCCCGTCCTTCCGAAGCTGGTCGAGTCCGGCGACCGCCTCGCCGGAACACCCTCCGGCGGGGGGCGCCATCAGAGCCCGTCGGCATCGTGAACGCCGTCTTCATGAGCATTTTCAACGCCGGGCAACACCCGCGCCCCACTGACAACGGGCTCGGGACACTCTGCTCGGGCCGTGAGGAAATGGCGCCGCGTCGAGCGGCCGTCTGGGCTTTGATGCCGCGCCCATTGCCAGCCGTCTGCCGGTCCGAAGCAGGAGTGTGACCTCGAAGGGTCAAAAGTCGGCAACGATTTTCGTTTCCGACTGACTGATCATGGTGGTGAAAATCATTTCTATCTAGCCTGGGTGTTGTGCCACGGCCCACCGCTCTGGGCCCACCTGTCCGCTGAGGAGATCCGCAAGATGAGAACCGCCATAGCCCGTCGCTCCCGCACCGCCGCCGGCGCGGCCGCCGCCGTCGCCGCACTGGCTGCCGTCAGCGCCTGCTCGACCAGCTCCTCGGACGACTCCAAGACGGCCGCCGACAGCCAGAAGAGCAAGACCATCCACGTGGTGGCGGCGGAGAACTTCTGGGGCAGCATCGCGACGCAGCTCGGCGGCAGCCACGTCGAGGTGAAGAGCATCATTGACAACCCGAACGCGGACCCGCACGACTACGAGCCGACAGCCGCGGACGCCCGCACCGTTGCCTCCGCCCAGTTCACGGTCGTCAACGGCATCGGCTACGACGCCTGGGCCGACAAGCTGCTGTCCGCCAACCCCGCCAGCGGCCGCACCGACCTGAAGGTCGGCGACCTGGTCGGCATCAAGCCCGGCGGCAACCCGCACCGCTGGTACTCCCCCGCCAACGTGCACCAGGTCATCGAGCAGATCACCGCCGACTACAAGAAGATCGACCCGGCCGACGCCGCGTACTTCGACACGCAGAAGAAGACGTTCGAGGACACGACCCTCGCCCCGTACAACAAGATCATCGCCGACATCAAGGCGAAGTACGCGGGCACCCCCATCGGCGCCTCCGAGTCGATCGTCACGCCGCTCGCCGAGGGGCTCGGCCTGAAGATGCTCACGCCGGAGTCCTTCCTCGACGCGATCAGTGAGGGCACCGACCCCACCGCTCAGGACAAGTCCGCGATCGACAAGCAGATCCAGGACAAGCAGATCAAGGTCTACGTCTACAACAGCCAAAACGCCACGCCGGACGTGCAGGCTCAGGTCAAGGCGGCCAAGGCGAAGGGGATTGCGGTGGCGACGGTCACCGAGACCCTGACCCCGGCCGGCGCCTCGTTCCAGGCGTGGCAGGTGCGCCAGCTGCAGGGCATCGAGAAGGCGCTGGCGCAGGCGACAGGCAAGTGAGGACGGCGGATCCGATGGCCCGAATACCCGAGGTGATACCAGATCGGGTCCCGCCCGAGGCGAGGGCCGCCGGAGCGGAGGCGAACGGGTCCCGGCCCGGCGTGGACGAGGCGGTGGTGTCTCTGCGCGATGCCGCGGTGCGCGTCGGCGGGCGCACCCTGTGGTCCGGGGTCGATCTCGACGTGGGTGCCGGGGAGTTCGTGGCCGTGCTGGGGCCGAACGGCGTCGGCAAGTCCAGCCTGGTCAAGGTGCTGCTCGGCGTCCTGCCCGCGGCAGCCGGACAGGTGCGGGTCCTGAGTGAGGCGCCGGGGCGGGCGGGCAAGCGCGTGGGATACCTGCCGCAGCGCCGCAGTTTCGATGCCGCCCTGCGCATACGCGGCACCGACATCGTGCGGCTCGGCCTGGACGGGGACCGCTGGGGTACGGCGCTACCCGTGCCCGCGCGTTTCAGCGCGCGGCGGCGGGCGGCCAATGAACGCATCGCCGAGGTGATCGAGCTGGTCGGGGCCTCGGCCTATGCTCACAGGCCCATCGGCGAGCTCTCGGGCGGCGAGCAGCAGCGTCTCCTGATCGCCCAGGCGCTCGCGCCGCGGCCGCAGTTGCTGCTCCTCGACGAGCCGCTGGACAGCCTGGACTTGTCCCACCAGGGCACGGTGGCGGCGCTCATCGCGCGCATCTGCCGGGAGGAGGGGGTGAGCGTGGTGATGGTCGCGCACGACGTGAACCCGATCCTGTCCTATCTGGACCGGGTGGTGTACATCGCCGGGGGCGGGACCGCCGCCGGACGGCCGCAGGAGGTCATCACCACCGAGACGCTCACGCGGTTGTACGGGGTGCCCGTGGAGGTGCTGCGCACCAGCGACGGGCGGCTGGTGGTCGTCGGCCAGCCCGAGGCACCCGCCGTGCACACCGACCGCCACCAGCCGGAGCCGGGGCTGGGGGGCCTGGCGTGAACTGGACATTGGCAGAGACCGGTTGGTCGTGGAACCCGGTGTACGACCTGCAGCAGATGTGGGCGTATCCGTTCATGGTCAACGCCTTCCGGGCCGGCACCATCGCGGCCGTACTGGCCGCGGTCATCGGCTGGTTCATGGTGCTGCGCCGACAAAGCTTCGCCGGACACACTCTGGCCCAGGTGAGCTTCCCCGGCGCGGCCTGCGCCACCCTGCTGGGCATCAGCGCGGTATACGGATACTTCGCGTTCTGCGTGGGCGCGGCCGTGGTCATCGCGGCCATCCCCCGCGCCGGACACGGCGGCCTCGCCCAGGAGTCCGCACTGACCGGCACCGTGCAGGCATTCCTGCTCTCCTGCGGGTTCCTCTTCGTCGCCCTCTACAAAGGCTTCTTGGGCGGCGTCAACTCCCTGCTCTTCGGCAGTTTCCTGGGCATCAACACCACCCAGGTGACACTGCTCGCGGTGGTCGCCGCGCTCGCCCTCGGCACGCTGGCGGTGATCGGCCGGCCGCTGCTGTTCGCCTCCGTCGACCCCGGCGTGGCCGCCGCCCGCGGAGTGCCGGTGCGTGCGCTGTCCGTCGGCTTCCTGGTCCTGCTGGGCGCGGCGACGGCCGAGACCGCGCAGATCACCGGCACCCTGCTGGTGTTCGCACTGCTCGTGATGCCCGCCGCGACCGCCCAGCAGCTCACCGCCCGCCCGGCCGCGAGCCTGGGCCTGTCGGTGACCATCGCGCTCGCGGTGACCTGGGTGGCACTCATCGCCGCCTACTACTCCCCCTATCCGCTCGGCTTCTACGTGACCACCTTCGCCTTCGGCCTCTACGCACTGACCCGCATCGTCCGCGCCCTCGCACTGGCGGCCACCCGGCGACTGCCCGCGCTCCAGCCGGTCGGGGGCGCGATATGAACGCCTTCGACCACCCCTACTTCGTCCATGCGCTGCTCGCGGGCACGCTGATCGCCGCGGCGGCGGGCCTGGTGGGCTACTTCCTGGTGCTGCGCGCCCAGGTATTCGCGAGCGACGCGCTCAGCCATGTCGCCTTCACCGGTGCGCTGGCGGCACTCGCGCTCGGCTACGACCTGCGGCTGGGGCTCTTCGCCGCCACCATCGTGCTGGCGCTGGTGATCGCCGGACTGGGCCGCCGGGGGCGTGCCGACGATGTGGCGATCGGCAGCGTCTTCTCCTGGATCCTGGGCCTGGGCGCGTTCTTCCTCACCATGTACACCACCTCCAAGGGGGCCGGTGACGGCAAGGCAGGGGTGAACGTCCTCTTCGGTTCCATCTTCGGGCTGTCCGCGAGCACCGCGATGGTGGCGGCGCTGGTGGCCGCCGGTATCTGCCTGGCGGTGCTGGCCATCGCCCGTCCCCTGCTGTTCGCCTCCCTGGACGAGGCGGTGGCCGCGGCGCGCGGCGTGCCCGTCCGCGTCCTGGGCATCGCCTTCCTGGTTCTGGTCGCTGCCTGCGCGGCCGAGGCCACCCAGGCGGTGGGCTCACTGCTGCTCCTGGGGCTTTTCGCCGCCCCGGCCGGCGCGGCGCAGCGGCTGACCGACCGCCCGTACGTCGCGCTGGCACTGTCGGTCGGCCTCGCGGTGGCGGAGATGTGGGCCGGCCTCGCGATCAGCTACGCGGCACCGCAGTTGCCGCCGAGCTTCGCCATCATGGCCACGGCGACGGCGGTCTACGCCGTCACGCTGATCGCCGTACGTCCCGGGCGCCGGATACGTGCCCGGCCCTTGGCCGTGGAGGTGTGATGACGGCGCCGGGCGACGAGGTGAAACTGATCGGGCGCCACACGGCCCAACGCGCCACAGTGGTACGGGCGTTGATCGACGCGGACGGTTTCGTCGGCGCCCAGGCGTTGCACGACTCGCTGCTCTCCGGCGGCTCGCCCGTCGGTCTCAACACCGTCTATCGCACCCTCACCGCCCTGGCGGAGGCGGGCCGCGCGGACGTCATACGCGACAGCAGCGGCGAACGCCTCTACCGCCACCGGCCCTCCGCCGAACACCGCCACTACCTGCTGTGCCGCGGCTGCGGGCTGAGCGTCGTGGTCGACTCCGCCGTGGTGGAAAGCTGGGCCGCCGGCATCGCGGACTCTTCGGGCTTCGCGGACGTCGAGCACACGCTGGAGCTGACGGGCCTGTGCGCAGACTGCCGGACCGAGAGGAGCGCCCCAGGAGGCAAGCCGGTTCCCCCGCGACGCTAGTGTCCTGCGCCGAGATCCGTCGGCAGAAGCGTGCGAGGGAGTCGAGGATCTCTTCGGCTGTCTTGGTCCAGATGCACGGCTTGGGGTCTTCCTTCCAGTTCTTGACCCACGCTCGGATGTCGGCTTCGAGTGCCTGGACGTTCTTGTGTGCGCCGCGGCGGATCATTGGTGGGCCAGGTAGCCGAACCACCGCTCGACCTGGTTGATCCAGGAAGAGCCGGTCGGGGTGAAGTGCAGTTCGAACCGGGCCGACGACGTCGTAGACCTTCTCCACGAACAACGGGTCCGTCGACAGCTTGAACGTGTCCGTCAGATGCGGCTTGAGCTGGAACTGCCGCCAGATCCGGCCCACGGTCGACTTCGACAGACCGCTGTGGTCCGCCATCGACTTCCGCGACCAGTGGGTGGCGTTCTTCGGCAGCTGTTCCAACGTAGAAATACAGAGAGCCTCATCAGTGGTGGCGGCGATAAAGGGAAGGCGGGAACCAGACGAGCACACCGCCCTCGGCGGCAAAAGCGGCACGGGTTGGGATCTGCAGCTGCTGCCCCGCCTGCTCGGTGTCCGGGCACACGTCGCGCGGCGCGAGGACCTTGCCGGGGCCCGGCCTGCGGCGAGTGGCGGCATTCCGGGCTCACGCACCTCGGCGAGGCGGGGGCGAGCCTGCTGATGCTGATGGCGAAGTCCCGGCACAAGAAGCCGGAGAACGTACGGAAGTACTTCCATCCCTCGGCGGCGGCGATCGCCGAGGTCACGAGCCTGCTCGCGCCCGACGACAGCTGACGCTGAGCACACGACCAGGTGGTCAGCATGCGGCGGACGGCCTGTCGGGCTGGGAGCGGTAGTACCCCACGCCACTGGCCTCGGTATCCGCGGACTTCGGCGCCCTCGACATCATCCCTTGGCGTGGGCCCACAGCAGCTCGACCGGGTTCAGCTCCGGTGTGTATGAGGGCAGTTGGCTGATGGTGAGCGCTGGCACCGATCGCCCAGATCGCCGCGATGCCCCGCCGCATCGTCGGCAACACGCGGGGGCGGATGAAGTTCGTGGTCGACGCCGAGTCCGACGAGGTGCTGGGCGCCGCCCTGTTGAACGTGGACTCCCAGGAGCTGATCAACTTGGTGTCACTGGCCATGCGTCATGGCGTGACCGCCACCGAGCTGCGGGACGGGGATCTACACCCACCCGTCGTCGACCGAGGGTTTCAACGAAGTTCTCAGCGCTCTGCAGTGAAGACCGCGAGGCCAGACAGTACTCGCACCTGCGGGCGAACACGGCGTCGGCCATCACGGCGTCGCGCTCGGTGTCCTGGTGCGCTGGGAGTGGCCGCACGTCGGCTGACACCGGACGCCGGGGCGGCGCTCAAGCCACGCCCGGCACCCCGCTCCGGACCCGGAAGGTGTTCCGGTACGCCTGGGGAGACACCCCGATCGCCGCATGCAGGTGCTGCCGCAACGACGTCCCGTGGCGAAGCCGACTTCCGCCGCGATCCTGAGAGCGGACACACGGCGGCTCACGGTGGTCCTCCGGGAGCTGACCGGCACGCCCGTCCGGCCCGGGATCCGCGGCCGGTGCTCGGGCAGCCATCCGCGTCGGCGATGCGCCTGACTGGGTATCGCGAAGCAATGTCTGGAACAATTGGACTAACGAGCTTTTCTTGGGTGAAGCCGGCTCGCCCGGTGGACCATATCCCGACCGGGTTCTCACGATCTCGAACACCGGCGTTGCAGCGCGCGGCCGAGGAGAGTGATGGCATGAACAAGATCGGTTCGTCCGCCATCACGGGTGTGGCCGCGGACATCGCGACCCGGACCCAGCGCCGGCGGATCCTGCCGAACCTGTTCGGTGTCCCCTTCGGCATCGCGGGGCTGTCGGACGCCTGGTCGGCCGCCGCTGCGACGTTGGGCACCTCCGCGGCGGTCCCGAATGCCCTGGACATCCTTTCAGCGGCTATTTGGGTGATGCTCGTCGGCCTGTACTTCAGCCAGGGGGCGACCCGACTGCTGGCGGACCTGCGCGACGACGTGGTCTCCCCGTTCGTCTCCCTGATCGTGATCACGCCCATGCTGCTGGGCGCGGGCCTGTCCGAATACGCCTTCGACGCCGGCCGCGCCATTGTGGCGGTGTTCCTGGCCCTAACCGTGCTGTTCGGCGGCTGGGTGACCGGTCAGTGGATCGTCAGCGAGATCGACCAAGACAAGATGCACCCTGGTTATTTCCTGCCGACCGTGGCCGGCGGCCTGGTCGCGGCCTACGCGGCAGCTGTGGTCGGCATGCACGCCATCGCCGAGGCTGTCTTCGGCCTGGGCATCGCCTGCTGGTTCCTGCTCGGCTCGCTGATCCTCAACCGCCTGTTCGTCCGCCCGACACTCGCCGCGGCCCACATACCCACCCTCGCGATCGAGGTGGCGCCGCCGGCCGTGGCCGGGATCGCCTACTTCGCGATCAACGGCGGCACCGTCGATCTGGTCGCCACCGGGCTGGCCGGGTACACGGTCCTGATGGCCCTGGTTCAGCTGCGCCTGATCCCGCTGTACGTCAAGCAGCACTTCTCGGCAGCTTTCTGGGCCTTCACCTTCCCCTACGCCGCGGTGGCCACCGACGCCGCACAGTGGATCAGGTACAAGAACCCACCCGGCGCCACCGCCTACGCCGCCATCGACGTCGGCCTGATCACGGCCTTCATCGCGGCGATATTCATCCGCAGCGCCATCGCCATCGCGCGCAACCAGTTCCTGCCGCCCCTACCGGCCAAACCCGCTGCCACGACATCGAGCGGCTGAAGCCCTTGCGTCCGACGCAGACCCGTGGGACGGAAAACATCGTATCCGGCGCCTACCGCGCCTGGCCCGCGCGGCCGGGCGAAGCGGCGCCTCCACCGAACGCCCGGCAGCGGGCCCTGGTCCCCTCCTCGCCGGGGGCCGGGTGGAATGTGGAATACGGAACACGGTCAGCCGAACACTTCGTCGGCATCGCCGCGGACCGGAGATCCTCCGACAGCCGGGGTACCGCCCGCGGGCGGTATCACCACCGTAGACGCCACTGGCGCAGCGGCGCCCTCACACCGGATCGTCGACAGGGGCAGGCACGCGGACGAGGAATAGGACGCGGATGCCGAGCCACAGCGCGGCCATCGCCGTTTGCGCGAACAGCAGGTCCGGCCGAGGCGCCAGGTACGCGTGCGCCGCCCAGGTCGCACCGAGCCACGATCACGTCGCCGAGCGCCATGGCCTCCTGACGGTCGCGGAAGGTCCGCAAGTCGACGCGGCGGCTGACGACGACGCGCCCGTAGAAATAGACGAACATCGAGAACACCACCGCAGTCGACTGCTGCAGGAGCAAGTAGTCGGCGACGTCGTGCGGCCGCTTGCCCAGGATTCCGCCGAGGTATTGCGCCGGCGCGAGTAGCCACAGCAGGCAGGTGCCCAGGCAGATCGGGGTCTCGACGGCGAACACGATCCGCCAGGGGCCCGGAGGGCCCGCTCGGACGGCGCGAGACGGAAGTGAGAGAATGGCGTCGCAGGGCATCGTGCTGGCGAAGGCGTCGGCCAGCGGGCCAATGAGTGGGCAGCCGCACACATGGCCCGGTCGTAAAACCCGGTGACGGGCGCGCCGCCCAGTCCCGACGAACAGGCGCATGTCTGCCGCCCTGGCGCCTCTGCGCCACCGCCCGTTCCGTCACCTCTTCATCGGGACGACGGCAAACCTGCTCGGCAACGGGGTGGCGCCGATCGCCCTGGCATTCGCCGTGCTGGATGCCACTGGCTCGGCCGGCTCGCTCGGGTTGGTGGTCGGCGCCCACTCCCTCACCAGCATCCTCTTCCTGCTGTACGGCGGTGTGTTGGCGGACCGGCTGCCGCGCGGCCCGCTGCTGGTCGGCAGCAGCGTGGTCAGCGCCGCGAGCCAGGCGGTGGTCGCCGCCCTGGTCCTCACCCACAGCGCCGCCATCCCTCTGCTCATGGTGCTCGCCGCGGTCAACGGGGCGTCAGGTTCCTACTACCAGCCCGCCGGCCAGGCCCTGCTGCCCCAGACCGTGCCGGCCGAGTCCCGCCGCGCAGCCCTCGCGCTCTCCCGGATCGCGGGCAGCAGCGCGATGATCGTCGGCGCCTCGCTGGGCGGCGTACTGGTCGCCGCGGTCGGCCCCGGCTGGGGCCTGGCCGTGGACGCGCTCAGCTTCGCGCTCGCCGCCGCGTCCTTCGCGCTGGTCCGCGTCCAGGTCGCACCGCCCGCGCCCAGCCCCGGCGTGGTGCATGAACTGCGCGTCGGGTGGCGGGAGTTCACCTCCCGCACCTGGGTGTGGGTGATCGTGGTGGCCTTCTGCTTCCTCAACGCCGGCATCACCGCCTCGTTCACCGTCCTTGGCCCGGCCGTCGCCGACACCACCGGGATCGGCCGCAGCGGCTGGGGCCTGGCCGTCGCCGCGTCCTCGCTCGGCGCGGTCGTCGGCGGCGTACTGTCGCTGAGCTGGCGGCCCCGGCGCGCGATCCTGGTTGGCTGCGCGCTGATGGGCCTGATGGCGATGCCCCCGCTGCTGCTCGCGCTCGCCCCGTATACCTGGGTGCTGGTGATCGCCAACTTCGTGGCGGGCGTGGGCGTCGAGCAGGCCGGCGTCGCCTGGCACTCGACCCTCAACGAGCAGATCCCCGAGGACCGCCTGGCCCGCGTCTACGCCTACGACGACCTCGGCTCCTACCTCGCGCTCCCGCTCGCCCAGTTCGCCGCCGGACCCGCCGTAATCCTCCTCGGCCTCCGTGCCACCCTCTACGCGGCCGCCGCGCTCATCCTCCTCACACTCTCGCCATGGTCGCCACCCCCTCCGTCCGCGCGCTGGCCCCGAGGACCGCACAACCGCTGCCCGTCTCCGAAGATCCGGTGCCTGGCTGAGCTCGACTCTGACGCGTACCCGAGTGTTGAGCCCCCTCGAACTGCAGCCGGGCAGCCCGGACACCCGGAAATTGTCGGGCGTAATCAGTGGAGCGGGTTCAATGCCAAGCGGATCGCTCAGCGGGCAGCCGACAATGTCGTCCCAGAGGTGCTGAACGCCGTGACCGGTATGGGGCCTGACGACACTCACAGCAGCCCTGTTCGCAAGAGCCGTACGTTGGAGTGGGTGTCTGACGGCGAGCTGGTGATGATCTCCCAGAGCATCAAACTACTTAGGATCAAGGCAGATTGGCTGGACCGTCGCCTTGCCTTCGCGTTCTCCGTCCTCGGGGACCGCTGAGCGTTGCGAGAGTTGGGCCGGGTACCGCCGCCTGTCCTCGCGAGTTTCCGCTCGCAGTCCCCCCGGTCACGATGTGATGATCTCGCCGTGGCTGGTGTGATCACGGCGTCCGAGCCGTCCTGGACAACCCCGTTCACCGGGCTGAGCCCGCGACGCTTCGCCAAGCAGGTGATCGCCAACTTCGTGGCGGGCTTGGGCGTCGAGCAGGCCGGCGTCGCCTGGTACTCGACCCTCAACGAGCAGATCCCCGAGGACCGCCTGGCCCGCCTCTACGCCTACGACGACCTCGGCTCCTACCTCGCGCTCCCGCTCGCCCAGTTCGCCGCCGGACCCGCCGTTGTGCAGGGCGGTGCCGTCGCAGACGAATTCGTCTCCGCACTTCAGGCCCGCGGGTTCGCTGAGGCCGCGGCCCGCTCTCTCGTCGTCACTCACAGTGAATGGATCACACAACCTGAGCCAGAACCTGAGTCGGGGAGGCGTTCGTTGGTAAGTGCGGGAGGCGGTCTGGTGCCGTCGAGTCACCCCGCCCAGACGACCGACGCCGCTGCGGCGACGATGGTGATCACGGCCAGTGAGACCATCACCGTCCGCACCGCCCTCACCCGCTGAACTGCGAAGGACGCGGCGGCAGCCCCGCAGGGACCATCCAGGGCACGGGCGAAGGTTTTTCCTCCCCTGGTGGCCACTGGTGGGCCCGTGCATCAGCCTCCCGTAGCCGCACGCACCACATACAGGGGTCCACTTCATGGATCCCCGGGGCCGGTCCGGGCTCGCCTGCAAACCGGGCGTCGCGACCGGAAGTCGGGTTGTTGCCGAAGGCTTCCATGCCCGCTCAACGACCCAACGCGGGCCGGGCATCCGCACACTCACCCGTTCGGCGGTCCGCCCGAAGGCGGGCGGACCGCAACGGCGCAGGCGCGCGGGCGGGCCTGGCACTGTGACGGCGTCAGGCCCGCCGGCCGGGGAGCCTCATGCACCATCCCACTGCACGAGCCGCCTAGCTGGCGGGCGCGCGGCCAGATCACTGCCAGGTCCCTCGGCCGGCGGACAGCAATTGCGAGGGGCGGGCGGATGTTGTCGGCGCGGACGCCTGCGGCATCGAGGGTGAGGTCGTAGAGCACCCGCTCGCCCACGACCAGCGTGCTGTCCGCGTCGCCGTGGACTGCCGAGCGATAAGCGACGGCATCGGGGCCGGCGCACTCCTGGGCGATGACGCCCACCCCCCGGCCGGAATCGAACCACTTCATTACGCCACATGGCACAGAGAACCCCAGTCTTTGTCGACTCGCAGGGGGGTGCACTCGGCGTCCGCCCGCTCTCGTTCGGACGCAACCGGCGTGCGTCCTGGCGCGCGAAGCAGACGCCCAGCGCCCGTGTCACCTCTCACCACTGCCATTCGAGAAGGGCTGGCTCACGATGGGCCCAAAGCACCACGGATCAGACATGCACAAACCGACACCCAACAGCTCCGCACAGCTGAGCGACTTCAAATCTCACCGACATTCACGGGCTTTCAAGCCGCCAACCGCCATCCGAAGTCAGCAACAAACGCCTCCCGCTGACACCTACACAGCCAATCAGCGGACCGTCGCCGGTGTGGAACCGTTGCCCGCCGATCTCAAGCTCTCCGTCCCAGCCTGCGCTGGAGCTCCGGCGGCACCGAAGGCGCCGTCAACCGCATCAAAAAGATCAAGAGGCAGCTCTACGGCCGAGCCGGACTCGACAGCAGTTCTTCCTCGGCACTCACGACGGCCTCCTGGCCCTCGGATCGCCGGCCCGGCTCGTCTGCGGCTGCCGTCACAGGCTCAGCAGCAGGTCCCGGACCGCGGCGGGCTGGGACAGGAACGGGTGGTGGCCGGCGTCGAGTTCGACGACACTGCCGGCCCGGCGGGCGAACTCGCGCTGCAGCCGCGGCGGGGTGCCCCGGTCCTGGGCGCAGATGAGGTACGTCGAGGGCACCTGCTGCCATGCGGCCGCCCCGACCGGCTGCCCGGTCACCTGCACGCTCTGCCGGGCGAGGTGGTCCGCCGCCTGCGCCTGGACCTCGGGGTCGCAGTCCTGCAGGAATGTGTCCACGAGCAGCTCGGGGCGAACCCCGAACGTGCCGGCGTCGGGGTCGACGTCGAGGAACGGGGCGGGGCTGCCGTCCCCGAACTCCGACAGGCTCTGCCCGACCTCGGGCAGGTAGCTGGAGACCATCACCAGGTGGCGCACCGACCCGATTCCCGCGGCGGCTTCCGCGGTGATGATGCCGCCGTAGCTGTGGGCGACCACAACGGTCGGCTCGTCGCCGTCCTGCAGCACCTGCCGCACCGCGGCAACATCCTCGGACAGCCCCGAACCGCCGACGCCGCCGGGCAGGCCCGCCTCGCCGCAGCTCGGCAGCGCCGGGGCCACGCTCAGCACCCCTCGCTCCTGCAGCAGCTCGGCGGTGCGGTGCCACCACCACGACCCGTCCCGCACGCACGCCCCATGCACGAACACGACCCTCATCGCCACCTCCACGTCTGCCTTGACTGCCTGCCACCTAGGCTCGCCGAACTCGCGGCGGCCCGCCCGCGCTGGCCGGGGCGAAAACGCTATGCCTGCTGCTGTCCAGCCGCGTCCCCAAAGGGAGGTGCATGGAGTCGAGCGTGACCAGCTGCTCAACCTGCGGCAGTGCCGCTACGGAGGACTTCCGGCCGGCGGAGCCGTGCTTGCTGCCGGACAGGCGCAGCGCTTCGGCTACTGCAGGATCTGCTCCTCGAGCTCCGTCGGGTGCGCGGGACAGTCCTTCGTGTCAACCTTGCGGAGGATTCCACGACAAGTGGGACGGGCCGTGCTTCGTCATAGCCTTCCAATCTTCATCAGGCGGCTCGCGATCGCTCCCTCGTTGCGGCCGAACTCCCGTGCCAGCTGCGCCAGCGACGCCCCCTGGGCGCAGCGGGCAGCCAGGTCCTGCTCGTCCTGTTCGGTCCAGGGCATGTAGGCGTTCGGATGGGCCTTGCGTTTGTCCTCCACCGTGTACGCCTTGGGCGGCTCGGTGCTGTCGCGGTGTGCCGGGAGGGCACCAGGTCGGCGGGGTGTGGGGCGAGTTCGAGTCCGTGGAGCTTCCAGCGGATGGAGTTCTCGCTTCGCCCGAGCTCGAGAGCCATGTGCTGCAGGCTCGTTCCCTCGCGGTGGGCGTCGATCAGGTACTGCTCGGCCTTGGGCGTCCACGGTGCTCCCGCACGGGTCGCCTTCACCTGCGTCGCGGCAGGAGTGGTCGGGGGTGGTGGGCCGGGTAGTTCGGGAGTGGGGCACAGGATTGCTGCGGCGGTGACGATGCGGCCGATGTCGCCGAGGTCGCGCGGGTCCACCTCGCCGTGAGTTCGCCGTGGATGACGCCGTCGGTCGAGCAGATGAGGACGGTCAGCTCCAGTCGTCCGTCTTCGGTGGATCCGCCGAAAGGCTGTAGCGCCGGTGGGTGTCGCCGAGCTCCTCTCATCGCCCACGACGTAGGGCGCGTGGCGGGCCGGGCCGGGGACGGGGTCCGGGCGGTGCCGACGTCGCCCGGCCGGTAGGCGGGAGCCAGCAGTTCGTGTACGCGCCAGGACGCCAGCACGCTGTCACCGCCGTCGAGCCGGTAAGAAGTCTGGCTCGGTTCCAGGTCGCAGGCCGCATACAGGACGTGGAGCGCCTGGCTGGCGAACACACTCCCCTCTCCCTCCCCCTGCGCCTGCGCCTGCGCCTGCGCCTGCGCCTGCGCCTGCGCCGGGATGGTCAAGGTGCCTTCGCCGGGAACGGGATCGAGGACGGCGGCGTCCACGTCGCCGTGCCACACGCCGTCTTCGTCACGGAAGGCGTAGATGAGAGTCAATCGTGGGTCCTTACGTCTCAGAAGCTTGGGCGCCGTTGTTCCCAGGGCCGGCGGACTGCCCCGTACCGACGAGGCGAGGCGGGGCGGGCGGCTGCGCAACGCCGTCGGGCCCGCAGCCCCGGCCCGGGCGGCCGGTCGACCGGTCCGGCACGGACGGGAGCGAGCGACGACGCGCGCAGGACGGGCAAGGAGTGTTCCGAGTGTCCGCCGGTCGGTCGAGGAACCACGGTCCTCCCCCCTTTGTCTGTTCGCCCTGCAGGCACCGGCCGGCAGGAGTTCGCATCGCAGCGCCTTCGAAGCTAGCCGCCACCACCGACATCTACGCCGAACTCCGATGCACGCTCAGTCAGTTGAGCGACTCATAGCTGTCTCGATGACATGCCTTCCCTCGTGCACGACACGGCGGGCGGCTCGGCCCGGCAGGAGCCGCGCCAGCACTGGCCGCCCGGGCCGCAATCACCCCGATGACCTGGAAGACCAGGGATCACAGACGCGCCGCGGCAGGCACCGACATCCTCGACGCCCCGTCGAGCCGGCGCACCGCAGGGGGCAGCATGACGACCAGAACGTGCCGTACGCCGCGCGGATCGCGAGGGTCGGGCACCTCGTCCAGACACTCCAGCAGGCCCGGGATCTCCCCCGGGATGCTCGCGGAGTTGGTCAAAGGCAAGCGGGATCGGCGATGACGCGTCGACAGGCACGGTTCATTCGCCCGCGGTGTCCTCGGCCTCCCAGCGAAGCAGGTCGCCTGGCTGGCACTTGAGCACCTCGCAGAGCGCGGCGAGCGTCGCAAAGCGCACCGCCTTGGCGCGGCCGTTCTTGAGTACCGCCAGGTTGGCGGGCGTGATCCCTACGCGGTCTGCGAGTTCGCCCACGGACATCTTCCGCCTGGCCAGCATCACGTCGATGTCGACGGCGATCGGCATCAGATCACCTCGTCCAACTCGGCCTGCATCTGCGCCGCTTCGACATCGCGGGCGACGGCCTGGCCGAGCAGCATCCGCAGCACGAGCACGATGAGCGCGACTCCCAGGATGGCCACACCAATCCCGCCCATGATGAAGGTGACGCCCGGGTCGTCCCGCTGGCCGGGCGCATTCAGGACCGTGACCGCGAACCACACGAGAGCAGCCGCAACGATCGCGCCGATGATGACGTCCACGTACCGGAAGGCGGCGTGGGAGAACACGGTTCCGCGTCGCACCATCGTTACCAGTCGCCAAACACAGACCAGGGCGACCTGGGCCGTCCCGATGCCCAGGATCGTGATCACGCGCAGCGGGGTCAGCGGGAGCGACCCGTCCTCCGGGTCACTCCCGCTGGCCAACGCCCACACCATCAATGCCTGTACGAACACGGTGCCGGTGAGCACCACCACGAGCACGGCCCGCAGCGCGCGTACTGTCAGCTTTCCCATGACCCATCCTTCCATCGAGCTACGATGGGAATCTATCGAATCTCGATAGGTCAAGCAAGGGCTGGGTCGGAGGGCGGGCGGCGGTTTCGCACCATGGCGGGATGCCGCCGCCCCCTTCCGCGGCATGGCGCGATGCGAAGGATTTCGATCTGCCGAAGTCGACCTCGCTTAGCCATAAAATCGGACGCCATACGACTACGCCGAAGCCTTGGGCCTGGTTCTGTCTCATCGCGGTGCTACTCGCGTTCTTCGCAGTTCTCGTACTGCCTGCCGTGGCGGCGATCGGCATCGCGGCTTCTGTAGTCAGCGATCGGGAGGGAGACCTCGACTGACTGGCCGACTTCGCGAGACAGCAGGGCTCCGCGTTGCATACCGAAGACCCAGCAGACGGCTGACAGCCCGCGGCCAGGGAGCCGCCTGTCAGGCCTTCAGCGCTTGTCATCGCTGGGTCGCGCCTATTGGCCGCCTGGCGCAGGACGGGTCCCGGCGTCATGCGTTCGGCGCCAGGCGTTGTGCGCGCGCCGACCGACGCGTAGCCGGAGGCGCGCGCCGCAAGGTCCGTGCGTGCCCACGCCGTGGCCGCTCGCCGTGATTTTCTTCCCGCGGGCTCGGTGTCCGTGCGTCCGCAGCCTAGGGATGGGGGGGACCATGCCTTACGGGAGTTCTGATGCGGACGGGTAGTTCTGCATCCTTCGATCGGGGGCTGACATCGCCAAATGCCGTTTCCCCAGGATGGGTTGACTGTCGGGTCAATCCGGTTGGCGCGGCTTGGAGCTGGGGGAACGATGCAGCCTGGAGAACAGCTGTCCACGTCGATCGCCAGCCAGCCACCGGTAGAAGCCGGAACGCGAGACCGCGAGAATCCGGCACAGCCGCTTGACGCCGAAGGCGCCACGGTGATCCTCGACGAACTGGAAGCGGCTGCTCACCAACTGGTCTCCGCCGCAAAATACTTCGCGGCCCTCCACAGGATCTCCCGCTCGAGCTCGAGTTCCTTCACCCGCGCCCGCAGCTGCCGGTTCTCCTTCTCCATCGCGGTGGCCTCCACCGCCCCGGGCCGGGCGGCCTGCTCGGCATCCCGCACCAACGTGCGGAGCGTCTCGTGGTTGACGCCCAGATGATCGTCCACAACTCGGATTCGTTCGCCGCGGCGGCGCTCCGCCTCGGGTGCAGTGAAGGCAGTTGCAGGGCGGAAACTCCACGCTGGCGTCCGTCGCAGTGCCTCAGGCCGCACGGCGCGCGACCCCAACAGCCGTATCAGCAAGGGCCTTGACCGTACGCTGGACACTCCCCTGGACACTCCCCGGCAGCGGGTCATTGCCGACGCCGCTCATCAGGACGCGGGTGGGGACGACTGCGGTGAATCACGCGTCACATGGTGCGGGATCAAGGAGGCCGATGACATCAGGTGAACGGGGCCCCAAGGATGATGATGAGGAGAGCGGCGCCGGCTCCAGCGACCGGGTATACGACTTGTGTCAGCAGCCGGGAGGCGAACCCCAGAGTGATTCCTTCTCGCATGGGAACGTTCAGGAGCGAGTGCCTCAGTTCGAAAGCCGGTGGTCCATCGATGAGGACGACGTACGAGGTCTCCGTGGCCTTGCCGAACCGTCCCGGTCCGATGCGTAGCTCGTTTCCCGAAACAATGGCGGCGGGCGTATGCGACGTCGAGGGCTGCGAGCCAGAGCTCAGCAGTTCAAGGACCGGCACGCCGAAGCACGCCTGGATGGGCTGTGCACCGTCGAAGTCGTTCGCACTCACGTCGCGCCGACCGTTGTTCCGGATGCGGACGCGCACAATCCGGGGATCGGTGAGCAGGACTCCGTTTCGCCGCAACTCCATCGCGCCGTCCAGGTGCTCGTGGGGCTGGAAGAGGCGCGTCTCCTCCATGGCGTACTGAATGCTGCGTTTGGGGTTCGCGGCCCGGAGGGTGGCCCACATAGTGCCCACGCCGATGACCACAGCAGCCACAACAGCCGCCGCAGCCCAGAAGATTGGGGACCGGTAGAACTCCTGCGAGGCGATGACGGACATGCCTGGAATTGAAGCAGGATTCAAGCGGCCGCGAAGGGGCTGAGCAGGAAGTCAGTACCCCGCGTGCCTCCCTCCGGCGGCAACGGCTCCTTCGGCAGCGCACAGTTCTGCGGCGGCGCGGTCGACTTCCCGGCCGTCTCTGGTGACGCGCCATCTGCCCTGGTGCAGTCGGGCGGACAGCCTCCCCCGACCGGGCTCGGCACCTCGTTCGGCAATCAAAAGTGTGCGGCTACACGGCACCCACCGACCACAGGACCGTGCACGGCGACAGCATGAACCGCTTCGACCTCAGTTCTCGCCAAGCGCCGCGCGGAGCCAGTCGAGGGAACCCGTCTCAAGCACCGCGTCAGCGAGGGCCTGGCCAGATTTCGTGACGATCCGGCCGCGGGAGTTGTCGATCCACCTCTGGGTGTTGGTGTATCCCTGGTCCCGGTATTCGATGCCCTGGATCATGCACTCCAGCTTGTCGGCGTCGCGGGCGCAGATCGCCTCCGGGGAGTCCTTGGCTTCGTACTCGGCAACCAAGTCGCGTACGGCGTCGGCCAGAAGTTCGGGCATGCCGGCAACCTGGTCGGCCGTGATCGCGCGCGGGTCTGCCTCCTCGGCGCTGTACTTCTTGCCGAGGTGGTTCACGTCGCCCGTGCGGGTCTCCTGGCTGTCGTGCCAGACGGCGAGGAACGCGGCCCGAGCCGGGTCGGCGCCTTCGAGTTTCGCGATGATCGTTGCGATGAGGGCCGTGCGCCACGAGTGGTCGGCGACAGACTCCGGGGCCTTGACGCCCGCCATCCACCAGCCGCTGCGCTTGGTTTGCTTGAGCGTCCCCGCCTCGTACAGGAAGCGCGCCACCGCGGTCAGGTCCTCGGACACCGTCGGGCTCCTCTCACGCCTCGGCGAGACGGATCACGTACCGGATGCTCTCCAGCTCCCGTCGCCCGCGCGACGAGAGCTCCTGGCTATCCAACATGATCGGAAGCCGCTCGCGTAGAGCGCGGCGGCAACTCCGGACCGCAACAGGTTGGGGCGGACTAGGAGGAGCGCCCACACACTGTGGATGTTGAGGTCTACGTACCCGTTTTCCGGCGCGATCCCGTCGACGAGGTGAGCGAGGAGCCTGTCCCCGGGCCACGGACCGAGGGAGCCGTCTGCAATGAAGTCGTCAGACAGCTGCGGCGTCGACGTCTCGCCCACCCAATACGCCCAGTACGCGAGGTTGGCGGCCTCACCGGCGTCATCGTTCAGCAGGGCGGTGTCGATGAAGTGCGCCATGCGGTCGACGTCGCCCTGGCGGGCGGCGACGGCTGCGACGGAACGGGAGTTGAGCCTGCCGGTGAGCCAGTCGTCCGGTCGCTCCGTCCGCTGCTGGTGCGCGAGCCAGTCCGCGGTGTCTGCTGCACGGTCGTACCCGGACAGGTAGAGGCACTGGCGGCGCAGAAGGAACCTCCCGGGCCCGCGTGCCTGCTCGGCCGTACGTCTCATCTGTCGGAAGAATGCGTGCCGTTCGGGGGTGCTCAGGTCCGGGCCGGATGCTGCAGGGCCCCGGCGCGGGCGGCGCGGAGCCGGCAGCTTGCGGACCGGGCGTGGTGCGACGCCGCTGAGCGGCCACGCCAGCAGTTCGGCGAGCTCGCGTTGCATCACCATCGCGCCCAGCGGGCTCTCCTCGACGGGCGCGTCGTCGGCAAGCACGCTCGCGAGGAGAACGTCTGCCTCTACTGACTTCGGCTCGTCAGGGTGATCTTTCGCGAAGTTCCTGGTGAGGGCGGGTTGTTGGCCGTATCCAGTGGTGTGTGAGGTATGCGGATGGGGGCGGACTGACCGCTGCGGGGCGTCAGCGCCGGGAGACGGTACGGATGCAGGCGGCCGAGCTGTTCGAGCAGAGAATCAAGCCGCCGGAGGTCGCGCGGCGGCTCCGAGTGAGCCGGAAATCCGCCTATCAGTGGCACCAGGTGTGGCGCGATAGCGGTGTGCAGGCCCTGACCTCCCGTGGCCCGAGCGGATCACGGTGCCGCCTATCTCCACGCTGCCTGGAGAAACTCGCCGCGCATCTCGGGCAGGGGCCGGCCGCGCACGGCTGGGTGGAGGACCAGGTGTGGACCGCAGCGCGGGTGGCCACGCTGATCGGCAGGAAGTTCCATGTCTCCTACAGCGTCTCCGGGGCCACCAGGTTGATGCACCGGCTCGGCTTCAGCCCGCAGGTGCCCGCGCGGCGGGTGGCCGAACGCGACGAGCAGGCCGTGAAGGTGTGGAAGGAGGCGACCTGGGCCGAGGTAAAAGAGCCAGGGCGGCCTGCGGAGGCTACATCTGCTTCGAGGACGAGGCAGGCTTCACCCGACGGCCGCCCAAAGGACGCACGTGGGGCCGACGCGGCCACACGCCGGTCGTGACGGTCAGCGGGCGGCGCTCGGGACGCCTGTCAGTCGCCGGACTGATCGCCATGCGGCCCGGCTCCCGCACCCGGCTCTGCCACCGCCTGCGCACCCACCCCGCCGGCAAGGGCAAGCGACGCAGCCTGGGCGAACGCGACTTCATCGCCGTGATCGACGGCGCCCACCAGCTGGTCAAGGCCCCGATCGTGCTGGTGTGGGACCAACTGAACACCCACGTTTCCCGCAGAATGCGGCAGTTGATCACCGAGCGCGAGTGGCTGACGGTGTTCCTGCTGCCTGCCTACTCGCCGGACCTGAACCCTGTGGAGTCGGTCTGGACGAGCCAGTCGATGTCGCCGGCCGCGTCCGCACGGGCTTGGATCTGCTGCAGGGCCCGGGTGAACACACCGTCCAGGGCATAACGGCGGAAGCGGGTGTAGACGGTCTGCTATGGGCCGTAGCGTTCCGGCAGGTCACGCCAGGAGATCCCAGTCCCGATCTTGTAAACCATCCCGTTGATGACCTGCCGGTCCGACACTCGCGGTCGGCCCGTCGCAGCCCGCGGTATCAGCGGAGCGAGTAACTCCCGCTCCTGATCGGTGACTTCATGACGGCGCATCACCACACCATGATCCACCACCCAGTGACCTTTGAAGACGGACCCTAGAGCGCCGAGATCGCCAGCCGCCCGCATCCGGCCCGGCAGGTGGCTACCGGGCAGCCGACGTACTATCGGGCGTGACCGCCAACCCACCCACTCTCTCGCCTGGTTGGCCCTGCTGCGGGCAGGGCTCCGATCCGTCGGCTCAAGCCGTGGACTGCCGCGGCCGCCGGGTGGAACCCTATGCAGAGTGTCTGGCCCACCTCGGCGACGCCGACCGCTCCGACTACCTGGCTGCGCTGCAGCCCGGCGCCGATGTCGACCATCGTGGTACCCCCTTCACCGAGGAACTCATGGGGGAGCTGCTCGACGCCCTCACTGATCCGTCAACAGACATGCCCCGCTTTGGAGATGCGCTGTTTGACAGGGCCGAGTTCAGCGGTGACGCCCACTTCGACGGCTCGAAGATCAGCGGTGACGTATCGCTGCGCGAAGCGGAGGTCACCGGCCATGTCTGGTTCTACGGAGCGGAGATCGGCGGCGACGTCTGGTTCGACGACGCCGAGGTCAGCGGTCATGCCTGGTTCGTCAACGTGAAGATCACCGGGGAGGCTGGCTTCTCACGGGTGGAGATCAGCGGAGACGCCCTGTTCTACGGGGCGGAAGTCTCTGGCGAGACCCACTTCGTCGCGATGCAGGTCGGCGGCGACGCCTGGTTCGACGGCGCCAAGTTCCGCGGCGACGCGTGGCTCTCCGCCGTGAAGTTCGGAGGCAGCGCTTCGTTCGCCGGGACGATGTTCAGCGCCAACGCCATTTTCGACAGCACAGTGTTCGAGGGCAGGGCGCAGCTCGGGCCGCTGGTGTGCGGTGGGACGCTGGATGTGTCGGAGGCGGTGTTCCACAGTGCCGCAACCATTGAGGCGGCGACAGGAGACCTGCGGTGCCGGCGGACACGGTGGGCTTCGGCTGCCGCTCTGCGGCTGCGGCACACAGCCCTGGATCTGAGTGACGCAGTCCTGGAGTACCCGGTGAGCGTCGCGGCCCGTACCCGGCCCTTCGTCGTGGACGGTCAGGAGATGCCCGAGGCCGGTCTGCCGGATTTCCCGGCGCGGGTCGTATCGATGCGAGGCGTGGACGCGGCGCACCTGGTGCTCACCGATGTCGACCTGACCGACTGTCTGTTCGCCGGGACCATTCACCTTGACCAGCTGCGGCTGGAGGGGCGGTGTCTGCTGGCCACCACCCCTTCCGGGCTGCGGCGGCGCGGGATGTGGCCAGCGCGCTGGACACCGCGCCGGACGCTGGCCGAAGAGCAGCACTGGCGCGCCGCTCACGGCGGGGACTCGAACGGCTGGGCGCCGGCGCCGCCGGGGGAGGCCGTGTTGGAGCCGGCCGCGCTGGCGCCGGTGTACCGGCAGCTGCGCAAGGCCTTCGAGGATGGCAAAGACGAACCGGGGGCGGCCGACTTCTACTACGGCGAGATGGAGATGCGCCGCCATGACCACAGCGCTCCGCGTGCTGAGCGTGCCTTGCTCGCCGCGTACTGGGCCGTGTCCGGCTACGGGCTGCGAGCCTCCCGCGCGTTGGGCTGGCTGTTGGCGGCCATCACCGCCACCGTGCTCGCGATGATGCTGTGGGGTCTGCCGAAGGGCGATCCGCAGCCCGAGAGCACTGGCACGGTCGCCGGCCGGAGCATCACGCTGATAACCGAGACGCCTGATCCGGCCAATCCCGACGCACCGTACTCGAAACGGCTGACGACCGACCGTTTCGAAAAGTCGCTGCGGGTGGTCATCAACTCGGTGGTATTCCGCAGCGGCGGCCAGGACTTGACCACCACGGGCACGTACACCGAGATGGTTTCCCGGATCTCGGAGCCGGTCCTGCTCGGCCTCGCCATCCTCGCCGTCCGTGGCCGCGTCAAGCGGTAGCCGAACGGAAAGCCGGACACGCCGCGCCTCGGGAGGTCAGGCTGCCGGACTGGATCGACAGCATCACCGGCGACCAAGTGCCGCACATCAAGTAGTTCGCCGATGGTCTGCGCGGCGACTTCAAGGCGGTCACGGCCGGGCTCTCCAGCCCGTGGAGCTCGGGCGAGTGAGAGGGTCAGGTCACCAGGGCCAAGCTCCTCAAACGCCAGGGCTACGGCGGCAGCGGCCTCCCGCTCCTCCGCCAACGCATCCTGTTGGCATGACCGGTATGACGCTCCGTCACCCCGTCACGGAAGTCTTGCAAGATCCTTTTCATCCGTACGAAGCTGGGGACTTCACGTGTACGCCGACAGGGGACCGATACCTCAGCCGGATTCGGTGTGTCTTGCGCATTGACGGGGAATCAGCCATATACCTCGCATGGGTTCCCCTGGCCGCTGCCGCGTGGCTGCCGGTGGCGGCCGACGGGACAGATGGCCACGGCCAAGAACATTTTTGCAGGTCACAGGCTCGACGTTTAGGGCGGATCCGCCCTAAACCGTGGTCAGGCGGCGGTCGCCATCGAAGCCGGCGTGATCGGTGCCCGGCCTCGTGGCGGGTTCCGGGTGAGTGCCTGTTTTCGGACCCGAGAGTGAACGGCGTCGCGGGGTTACTGAGGGACCTGCGTGTCGGCCTGGTGCCGGTCCGCGGGGCCGACAGCGAGTTCCACGAGGGTGCGGACGCAGAGTCCGGCTTCGGCCGGGTGGCGGAACGGCTGGTCGAGGCTGGGGGTGTACTGGTTGCGCCGTCCGACCCGATCCCGGCGCAGGTAGCCGGCCTTCACGAGGTCGGCCACGACGGCCTGGACTGCGCGCTCGGTGATCTCGCAGGAAGCGGCCATATCCCGCAGCCGTGTGCTCGGGTCACGCGCGATGGCCACCAGCACCCGCGCGTGGTGGGTCAGGAAGGTCCATCGCCGGTCTGGGCGGTCCATGGTCAGCAGCCCTCTCTCCCCTGACTGATCCCGCCGAAGAGGCGGTCAGGAAGACCGGAAATCCACATCTCCTATTGTGCGGGATCTGCTGTTGTCGGCGTACTGCTGTGTGACGCCGAAGTACGTGTTTTTCCCACCCTCGGAACGTTGGTGGTGTGACGTTCGGGTGGCGGGGCTCGCACCCTCACTGGGGCGTTGGTCGTTGGTCGGCCGGGGGCTGACCAGCGAGGAGGTCCGCCGTGGAGCGGATCAACGGGCAGCGCGTACAGCTGCACCGGGGTGATTTGCTCCGCCGTGCGTTGAGGGTCCGGGCTGAGGCTGCCCTCGCCCGGCGTCTGGGACTGCCGATGGTGAGCGGCGGGGCTCACCCCTCATGGCGCGGTGACCTGGGCCTGGTCGTAGTCTGCGGCCATGACTGACACCTCGACGCTGACTCCCCGTGAAGCCTTCGCGATGCTGCTGGCCGGTAACCAGCGGTTCGTTGCGGGTGCCCCGGAGCACCCGAACCAGGACGCCGCGCGTCGCGCTGAGACCGCGCCGGCCCAACGCCCGTTCGCGGTGCTCTTCGGGTGTTCCGACTCCCGGTTGGCCGCAGAGATCATCTTCGATCGTGGCCTGGGTGACCTGTTCGTGGTGCGCACTGCGGGCCACGTGATGGGCGCGGAGGTACTGGGCAGCATCGAGTACGGGGTGGACGTGCTGGACTGCCCGCTGGTGGTGGTCCTCGGCCATGATTCTTGCGGCGCGGTGGGTGCCGCGTGCGCCGCGCTGGAGGACGGGATGGCGCCGGCTGGGTACATCCGGGACGTCGTTGAGCGTGTGACGCCCAGCGTGCTCGCGGCGCGGGCCGCAGGTCGCGTGGAGGCCGACGAGATCCTGGCGGAGCACATAAGGCACACGGTTGACCTGCTATTGGACCGCTCTCGGGCGCTCGCCGAACGGGTCGGCGCCGGGCAGGCCGCCGTCGTGGGCCTGCGCTACCGCCTGGCCGACGGCAGCGCGCAGGTGGTAGCAGCCCGCGGTCTCGAAGTCACCGCCGACTCCGCATCGTGACCGGAGTTCCGCCAGCCGTTGCACCACGTCACGCCGCGCATGGCCCACGGAGCCAGCGCCACGGGTGGGGAACAGTGATCACTGACGTGGGGCGTTGCTGGTCACTGGGAGGGCCGGGGCCCCGCGGCGCGGCGGAGCCGGTTGGCGATCGCGAGTCCCAGTCCCTCCTCCACCGGCAAGGACGCGATGATGAGGTCGCACTCCTGCTGGTCGAGCTGGCGCAGGAACCCGTACAGCCCGCGCGCGTAGGAGGCCATCGAACCGGGGACCGCCACCACGGCGTGCGCCTTCACCGGAGCGTCGGCGAAGGAGGGAGGAAGAAGGATGCCCACCTGGTTCCCTAGCTCCTGCGCGAGCTCCGCTTCGGCGACGACCTTCTCGGGCTCGACGAGGACGACCCGCGCCCGCGGCGCGTAGTGGGACGGATGCTGGCCCGGCACCCGAACGCGGCTCGTCGAGTGGACCGCAAGCGGGCACCCCAGCACCGCTTCGAGGTCCTCGCGCGTCACCCCGCCGGGCCGAAGGACGCTCGAGGTGTCGCCCGTGGCGTCGACGATGGTCGACTCGACGCCGACCTCGCAGGGGCCGCCGTCCAGGACGACGTCGACTCCATCACCAAGCTCTGCACGGACGTGGTCCGCCGTGGTGGGGCTGACCGAGCCGAAGCGGTTGGCGGACGGGGCCGCGACACCGCCGCCAAAGGCCGACAGCAGCGCGAGTGCGACGGGGTGGTCGGGCACGCGCACGGCCACCGTCTCCAGTCCACCAGTCGCCTCGAGGGGCACCCGGCGACCGCGCCGCAGGACCAGCGTCAGTGGCCCCGGCCAGAAGCGTTCGGCCAACAGATGCGCCGTCGCGGGCACGTCCTCGGCCCAGTCGCCCAGGTGCTCCGCGCCGCCGATATGGACGATCAGCGGGTGGGAGGGCGGGCGGCCCTTGACCTGGAAGAGGCGCGCGACAGCGGCGGAGTCCTCGGCGTTGGCGCCAAGGCCGTAGACGGTTTCGGTCGGGAAGGCCACCAGGCCTCCGGCGCGCAGCGCACCGGCTGCCATCTCGATGTCACTGGTTCTTGCCGTCACCCTCGCAATCCTCTCACTGTTCCACTCTCCACATTCCGTCCGCGGCCCCTGCGGCCGGTGCGGCGTTTCTCGCGAGTCGCCTTGGTTCGGAGCCCCTGCAGCCAGTGACACTTCTCTCGATGTAGAGGTGACCGCGGCGGCCCGTTGCCGACCAAGTGCACGGGCGCGTTGCTCCCTCAGTTCGCCAACTTCTGCCTCCAGTTGGCGGTTGCGGGCCGTCGCGGCCTCCAGCCGCCGAAGCAGGGAGGCATCCGACGCGCGCTGCTGGGCAGGAATTCCAGGTGCTGATGCTGCCAGTCCGTTTCTACTGCCCGGCGGCATCCGTGCTGGAGTCGGGGGGGACCTTGTGGTGCCAGATCCTGGACGCGCTGCGGCTGGGGCCGACCGACGACGTCGCCGAAGTCACCGCGGTCCAGGTCCGCCGGGTGGTCGAGGACCTTATCGACATGGGCCGTTGGCACGCGGGTGACCGCGACATCCTGGTCGTCTTCGATGCCGGCTACGACGCTCCGGCCTATCTCCTGGAAGGAGTGCCGGTGGAGGTCCTTGGATCGACCACACCGGTGAACTCCCCGTCATCGAAGGAACATTGATCCGTCTGGAGGTCGACCGCCTGTCCGGCGGCCACGATCCACTCCCCGTCCGGCTGTGGTCGTCGGCCACCGGCCTGTCGGGCGAGGGCGTCGACCTGCGCTGGCAGGCGTTCCTGCGCAGATTCGACCTGATCACACATTCAGAATGATCAAACAGACGCTGGGCTGGACCCGCCCGAAGCTCCGCACCCCCGAGGCGGCGGACCGGTGGACCTGGCTGGTCTTCGCCGTCCACACCCAACTCCGCCTCGCCCGGCCACTGGCCGCGGATCTCCGCCGCCCCTGGGAGAAGCCAGCCGAACCCGATCGGCTCACCCCCCGCCCGGGTCCGCCGCGGGTTCAGGAACCTCCGCCCGACCTTGCCCTGCCCGACCCGTGCGCCGAAACTCAACCGGCCCGGTCCCGGCCGACCGTCCGGCTCGAAGAACCGTCACCCCGCCACCCGTTACGACGTGGGCAAAACGGTCAGGCGACCCGAGACCATCGCCGAACGTGACCAGGCCAGACCTTGAGCGCGCCTTCAGAAGGGAACAACCAGTCCAGCTTCGCGCGGTCGAAGCAGTGCCCTGCCCATGCACTCGGCGACCGAGGCCCCATCGGCCCGCATCCCCTCGGGGAACGGCCCACCCTGGGCGGCGAAAGTCCACGCCGGCCGGCCCTCACGCATGCGCTCGGCGTCGACCCGGATCATCGCACCTACACCCTGCTCGCCGAGCCACTCCAGGATGAGCAGCGTCGCATCCTCAACGCCACTGTCCAAGTCCGCTTTGGGCCACCGCCCCCATACTTTGGTCATGGCCACAACCCTACTCAGCGTCCCAACAAGGCACTGTCACGCACTTTTACTGACTTCGGCGTCGTAGGGTCTGGGGCTTCGTCGGACCTGGTGACGCCGTCCGCCTTGGCTGGTACCCCGGAGGCATGCGGTACCCAGATGGGGGCGGGCTGAACGCCGAGCAGCGCAAGCGCCGTGAAGAGGTACGGATGCGGGCCGTCGACCTCTTCGAAGAGGGTGCGAAAGTCCCGTGCATCTCCCGGGAATTACGGGTGAGCGAGGAGTCCGGCCACCAGTGGCGCCGTGCCTGGAAGGTGGGCGGGCGGGAGGCTCTGCGTTCCAAGGGGGCCCCGGGCTACGACTGCCGACTTGGCCCCCACCTGCAGGCCATACTCGCCGCCTGGCTGGACGAAGGACCTGCCGCGCACGGCTGGACGGACGACCAGGTGTGGACCGCCAGCCGGGTACGCACCCTGATCGGGAGGAAGTTCCACAACAGCGTCTCGGGGGTGACCCAGCTGCTGCACCGGATGGGCTACAGCGTGCAGATGCCCGCCAGGCCCGCCGCCGAACGCGACGAAGAAGCGATCACCGCATGGCGGGAGGCGACCTGGCCGGAGGTAAAACCCTCCGGGCGGCGACCGGCGCGTTCATCTGCTTCGAGGACGAAGCGGGCGTGACCGGCCGGCCGCCCAAGGGCCGCACCTGGGGCCGGCGCCGCATCACCCCGACCGTGCGCGTCTCCGGGCGGAGCCGGGGAAGGCTCTCGGTGGCCGGGCTGCTGTGCTACCGGCCGGGCCTACCCGCCCGCCTGTGCTACCGGCTGCGCCGGCATACCGACCGCAAGGGTGAGCGCCGCTCGCTCGGAGAGAGCGCTACATCCGCCTGCTCGACGGCGCCCACCAGTTACTGAAGGCCCCACTGATCGTGGTGTGGGACCGGCTGAGCACCCACATCTCCAAGACGATGAAGGCACTCGTTGCCGAGCGGGACTGGCTGACAGTGGTCCTGCTGCCCGGGTACGCGCCCGACCTCAACCCCGTTGAGGGTCTGTGGGCGCACATCAAGCGGAGCCTGGCCAGCCTGGCCACCCGCACCCTCAGCGAACTGGAGACCCTGCTGCGTAGGCGACTCAAAGCGCTGCAGTACCGGCACAGCATCCTCGGCGGCTTCCTGGCCGGGACCGGCCTCGCGCTCGACAGACCGAACTGACCCTGAAACGCAGAAGTCAGTAAGTGCCTTGTGCGCCGAATGGGCGTAGTTCACCAGGCTGCGACTCCAAATGAGCGAGGTGGGTGGACGTTTCGGTGGCGGCTGGCGGAAGGATGCTGCCAACGCCTGCACGCGACCACGTGAAGGTCGTCTCCCTAACGGCGTACCAGCAGCACCTCAAGGACCTCGTGAAGAAGGGGCGGACCGGTTACGTTTCCGCCGGCATTGCGCAGATGAGCCACGAGAAGAACCGGGAGACGAACAACCTGTGAGCATCCTCAACGAACCTCAGGGTGCCGGGGCAGCTGAAGACTCGTACGAGAACGAGCT